>JAZLFU010000067.1:0-6072 GCA_045615915.1 Oscillospiraceae bacterium | reverse complement strand
AAGTGCTTTCCAGACAAGGTTTTGAAAAGGAGTGCCGCCGAATTTTACAGAAACGTCAAAAACTTTTCTCTTGCCTGCAAAGTATTCCGAAAGTTGTATTTTTGCTTTATTCAAGACTTCATCAGTTTGTTCTGTAAAATTTCCCGGCTTTGAAAAAGAAAGTCCTACTATGTTTTGACCGTCAGAATAAAGATAAAAAGTCCCTAATGAAGATACATAAGACGCAGTATTCATACTACTTAAGCTCCACTATCGTAACTCCGGTCTCTCCTTCGCCGTAAACTCCGAGTCTGAAAGATTTTACGGCTTTATTCTTTTTAAGCGCCTGATGAACAGCAGAGCGAAGTATTCCCGTACCTTTTCCGTGTATTACCGAAACAGTTTTAAGATTCATAAGAACACATTCATCAAGAAACCTTTCCATTTGAAGTACGCCTTCCTCCGCATCCATTCCGCGTAGATCGACTTCAAGCGAAGCGGAACGCCTTCCCGTACTCTCAACGCTTTTTGTAACGCTTCCGCCACCTAAAGTATTTTTTCTCGTTTTACTGTTCTCGATAAGGCGTATTTCGGAAATATGAACTTTTGATTTTACAATTCCGGTCTGTACTAAACAATATCCGGCTCCGTCCGGAAGACCGACAAGCGTTCCGTCTTTTGACATTCCTTCGATGCGTACGGTATCTCCGCGAACAAGTTTACGCGGAAGCTGATATCCGCCCTTGCTTTTTGCGACGGGATCAGCAAGGTCCTGTATATTCGCAATACCGGTTTTCATCTGTGCCCTTGCTCTTGCCACCATATCATCGGTATTATCGTTCTTTGCGGATTTTTTCATCTCCGTTATTTCATCAATAAGCTTTTGAGATTCGGCACGCACCTGTTCAACAAGTTTTCTTGCTGAAGCTCTCGCGGCTTCAAGCTCATTTTCTCTGTTCCGTTCCATATCCTCTTTTTGCTTTGCGATTTCCTGGCGGATGCGCTCGGTTTCCATACGGTACTGCTCGGCTTTCAGGTGTTCTTTTTCAAGCTCCTGGCGGCTCTCCTCAAGTTTACTTATTACGTCCTCAAAATTGGCGTTTTCCGTTGAAACGAGCTCCCTTGCTCTATCAACGATAAGGCTGTCCATTCCGAGACGCTCCGAAATTGCAAAAGCGTTGCTCTTTCCCGGAACTCCCACGAGGAGCTTATAGGTCGGAGAAAGAGTTTCAACATTGAATTCACAGCAGGCATTTTCAACCCTCGGTGTTTGGAGCGCATACATCTTTATCTCCGCATAGTGAGTGGTAGCCGCAAGCTTTGAACCGCAAAGTTTAAGTCTTTCTATAATAGCAACCGCAAGTGCTGCGCCTTCTACCGGGTCCGTTCCCGCCCCAAGCTCATCAAGGAGCACAAGACTTCTGTCATCAGCTTCATCAAGAATTTTTATCGTGTTATTTATGTGTGAAGAAAAGGTCGAAAGGCTCTGTTCTATGCTCTGTTCATCACCTATATCCGCAAACACGCTCTCGAAAACCGAAACGGAGCTGTTATCTCCCGCAGGTATCATAAGACCGGACATAGCCATAAGCGTAAGAAGTCCTATGGTTTTAAGTGTTACCGTTTTTCCGCCGGTATTCGGACCTGTTATAACAAGAACGTCAAAATCGTAGCCAAGAGAAATATTTATCGGAACTATTTTTGATTTATCAATAAGAGGATGACGGGCCTTTGTGAGTTTAATTTTTCCGTCATCGGAAAGCGCAGGAACAACAGCATTCATTTTATCCGCCAAACGCGCCTTTGCAAAGTACAGGTCAAGCTCCACTATTGCGGAATAATCCTCAATAAAAGTCTGTGCGTGATTTCCTATGTCGCATGAAAGTTCGAATAAAATTCTCTGTATCTCCTGCTGTTCTTTTGCTTTCAGCACTCTTGTCTCGTTGTTTTCTTCAACTACGTTAGCCGGCTCGATAAAAATAGTTGCGCCGCTTCCCGAAGTATCGTGTACCATACCTTTTATTTCGTTGCGGTATTCTGATTTTACCGGTACGCAATAACGCCCATCGCGCATTGTTACGATGGGTTCCTGAAGATATTTTGCATAGGTTTGGGAGTGAATAAGATGGTCAAGCTGTTCTTTGACTTTAGCCTGGGAATTGCGTATTTTTCGCCTGATATCGGCAAGTTCCGGGCTTGCGGTATCGCTCACCTCATCTTCCGAAACAACAGTAAATTCTATTTTTTCCTCAAGTCTTATATTTGGTAAAAGGCTGTCGAAAAGCTCATCCAAAGAGGTCGCGCCCTCTCCTTCAAAGTTTCCGCGGAAATCCTTCATCTCACGAAGAGCTTTCAAAAAGCGTTCTATATCAATAAGCTCCGCAAGAGAAAGAGTTGCTCCCATTTGGGCGCGTTTAAGCGAACCGCAAATGTTCTTTACTCCGCGAAGGCTCGGCGCTCCGAATCTGCTTGCAAGCATATGAGCATCGGAAGTTCTGTCCATAAGGCGCTGTGCTCCCCGAAGAGTTGTCTGCGGCTCTGTATCAAGAGCAAGCCTGCGGCTGTCATCACACCCTGTGCAATCCGCAAGCATCGTAAGTATTTTATCAAATTCAAGGGCTTTGTAATGTCTGTTTCCGATCATACTGTTACCTCTTAAATCATTTTATCTATGTCAAAACGAACGTATCGAATTTAGGAACTCAAGCGTTTGATACGTTCTATCCGTTTGAACCAAAACGTATTTTTCCGCCGCAAGAGAAAGTTCAACCGTTGCTTTCTCTCCTATTCTGAATGAAAAAAGCTGTTCCATCGGAGCGTAAACTATATGTCTTGCCGCAAGAAAAGCCGCTTTTGAAAGCCCCATATCGTTTTCTCCCGGTTTTGGTTTACAGTCTATACATACGTTTTTCCCTATTTCAACGTTAAACCAATAATACTCTTTTTCATACTCATAACATTCAGAGCATGCAACAAAATCCGGAGTATATCCTATCGTGCTCATAATACGAAGCTCCAGAATCGATTTGAGCACCGGCGCGGATACTTTCCCGTTTTCAAGAAAATATAATGTATTGAGAAAAAGTTTAAGTACATCCGCCGAAGGCTCTTCAGCCGTTATTACCGTTTGGCAAAGTTCGCAAAAATAGCTTGCATACGAGAGCTTATCAAGGTCCTTTCGTATTCCGAAGAAAAGGCATTCGCTTTCCGCTGAATCTATCGTATATTTGTCATGATTTTTGAAAAGCACAAATTCACCGTAGCAAAGCATAGACGACATTGTGGAAAGCTTGCTTTTGAGTTTCCTTGCTCCGGGCGCATACGCAAAGACCACTCCCCGGTCTTCTGTAAGAAGGGAGAGCAGTCTGTCGTTTTCATTATAGTCCTGTGCTTTAATTACGATCGCCTTTATTTTTATCTGCATATTTTCTGTCCGTATAAGCCATAAAATGCTGTTTCGTAAATCCCTCGGCCTGTTCGCTTTTTCCAACGTCATTAGGAAGAGCAGGCTTTATTTCGCCCTCGTTTATAAGGGCGTTTATTTCGTTGGGATTTGAAAGTTTATAGCTTAAATAATCGTTTATTTTTCCCGTCTTTTCAAAATCATTCCAACTTTTTTCATTCATACCAAATACCCCGCATAAGTTATTTACATTATCATTTTATGATATTTCATATCCCTTATGAGAGGTAAATTAAGTAATTTATTCTTCCGTAAATCCGAAATTTCTCAAAAGTCCGTCCCGGTTTCTCCAATCCTCTTTTACTTTTACCCAAAGCTGAAGATTGACTTTACATCCTAGAAAACGCTCAATATTTGCTCTTGCTTCCGAACCTATCGTTTTAAGCATAGCGCCTTTTTTGCCTATGATAATTCCCTTATGACTGTCTTTTTCGCAATAAATTATCGCTTCAATATCCATAAGGTCTTTGCCGTCCCGCTCTTTCATCGTTTCAATTGAAACAGCTATTCCGTGAGGGACTTCGTTTTCAAGGTCAACGAGCATACGCTCCCTTATAAGTTCGGCAACAATAGCTCTTTCCGGCTGGTCGGTAAGAGAATCATCAGCAAAATAATGAGGACCGGGCTTTGCATAGGTATCAAGCACACCAACCAATATATCTATTCCGTCATTCTTCAAAGCGGAAATCGGTATTACCTGCTCAAACTCATATTCATTTGAAAATGCCGCAATTTTTTCAAGCATTTCCTCTTTGTGTTCAAGAATATCTATTTTGTTTATGCAAAGGATTGCGGGAACTTTAAGAGCTTTGAAACGTTCTATAAGCTCGCGTTCAGCAGAAGTTATTTCGCCTTTCGGCTCGGTAACGAGTATTGCGATATCAACATCCGCAACAGAATCCCCTACCTGTTTAACCATAAAATCGGCAAGCTTTGTGCGCGGTTTATGAAGACCGGGAGTATCAATAAATACAAACTGTGTAACTCCCTTTGTAAGTATTCCGGTTATACGGGTACGGGTGGTTTGAGGTTTCGCGGAGACTGCCGCCACCTTTTCTCCTATCAGGGTATTGAGCAAAGAGCTTTTTCCGACGTTTGGTCTTCCGACTATTGCAACGAATGCAGATTTAGTATCCATATTATTCGCTTACGTAGCTTGCATCACGCTGTAAGCCAAGCTTTGCAAGCACCGTTTCCTCCCTCTCTCTCATTCTAACCTGTTCTATACCGCCGTTTACGTGGTCATAGCCGATAAGATGAAGAACAGAATGTACCGTAAGATACGCGACTTCTCTTTCAAGGCTGTGTCCGTAAAGCTTCGACTGTTCTTCCGCTTTTTTAAGAGAAATTACTATATCTCCCAGAAGCAAAGCACCTGTTTCCGGATTTTTATCATAAATCCCGTTTTCTCCGAGCGGAAACGAAAGTACGTCGGTTACCGAATCAACGCTTCTGAATTCCTTATTCAGTTTTTTTATCTCATCATTTGAAATAAAGCTTATGCTTATTTCCGAAGTCTCCGTAAAACCTTCCGTTTGGAGCACCGCCTGACAGCAACGGCGCATAAGAAGTCTTATTCCCGACGGAATTTTAATCTCTTTCTGTCTGTTTGATATGATAACTTTTGCGATTGCCATTCTCTTTTCCTTTCTTTTCATAGTAACTCTCATAGGCCTTTATGATATTTTGAACAAGCCTGTGGCGCACTACGTCCTTTTCGGTGAATTTTATCTCCAAAATATCTTCAACATCTTTCAAAACGTTCATTGCTTCAACAAGACCGCTCTTTTTAACGGTCGGGAGGTCAATTTGCGTAACGTCCCCGTTAATGACCGCTTTCGAATTAAATCCGAGCCTTGTAAGAAACATTTTCATCTGTTCGGGAGTTGTATTCTGCGCTTCATCAAGAATGATAAAAGAATCGTCAAGGGTGCGTCCTCTCATATATGCAAGAGGAGCAACCTCTATATTTCCTCTTTCAACGTATCTCTGATAGTTTTCCGCTCCGAGCATATCGAAAAGCGCATCGTAAAGCGGACGAAGATAAGGATCTACCTTGTTTTGCAGATCACCCGGAAGAAAACCGAGCTTTTCGCCGGCTTCAACTGCGGGACGGGTAAGTATGATTCTGTTCACTTCCTGGTTGCGGAAAGCGCGCACCGCCATGGCAACGGCAAGATAGGTTTTTCCCGTTCCGGCAGGACCTACTGCTATCGTTATGGTGTTTGAGCGTATCGCTTCGATATATGCCTTCTGCCCGAGGGTTTTTGCCTTAACCGGTCTGCCTTTTGATGTTACGCAAACGCAATCTGTTCCGATATCTTTTACTTTTTCTTCGCTTCCCTCTTTTACGAGAGAGATAACGTAACGCACGTTTTGGTCGCTCAACTGTTCGCCTCTGTCAATAAGAGACAGAAGCCCTTCAACGGCTTTTATCGCCGGAGCAACACATTCCGGCTCACCGGATATTTTCACCTGTGTTCCGCGGCTCAATATTGCAACGTTAAATTCCTTTTCAACAAGCTTTATATTTTCATCGAAGCTTCCGAAAAGCGCAACGGCGTTTTCCATTCGCTCAAATTCAACTATCTGTTCCGTAAATTTTTCCTCCCGCTAAAATTTGAACATAA
>JAZLFU010000066.1:0-4215 GCA_045615915.1 Oscillospiraceae bacterium | reverse complement strand
ATGGACGGCCATTTTGTTCCCAACATCAGTTACGGCGCTCCGATAATGAAATGTATCCACAAAAGAAACGATATGTTTTTCGATACTCACCTTATGATTTCGGAGCCTCTCCGTTATGCGGAGGATTTCGTAAAGGCGGGGGCAAACAGAATTACTTTTCATCTTGAATCCGATGACGAGCCTATGGCTGTTATTGAAAAGATACGCTCTCTCGGTGCTTCTCCGGCAATAGCAATAAAGCCGAAAACACCTGCGGAAGCGGTTTTTGAATATATTCCGCACGTGGATATGGTACTCGTTATGACTGTTGAGCCGGGCTTCGGCGGACAGAGCTTTATGGCTGATATGATGCCGAAGGTAAAGGCGATCCGCGAGTATGCGGATAAAATCGGCGCCGAAATCAGCATACAGGTAGACGGCGGAATAGACGTTAATACTGTTGGAAAGGCTGCTGCCGCCGGCGCGGATAATTTCGTTGCCGGTTCTGCGCTTTTCCGCCAGGATGATTATAACAAAGCAGTGGCGGAGCTTCGTGCAGCCGCCGAAAAAGCGGAGGGCTGAAATGTCATTTCTTAACAAGGGGATTTTGCTCGAACAACATAAAGAGCCGATGCTTTCCCGAACTATTCTTGTGGTACGCCATGAGTATGAATATTTTGAATGTGATTTTCCGGAAGTGCCGGTGGAGGAACTTTCAAAAGAGCAGATAATTGAAGTGGCGCGTCTTGCGGGAATAATTGACGATACGGATGGAAAGCCTCTTGCGGATAAGCTCGAAGAGGCGATGAAATCCGAAAAAAAGACGCTCATAATAGATGCGGTAGATGATGAGCCGTATATTTCGAGTCAAATGGCGCTTGTTTTTCATAAACAGGAAAAACTCGCTCTCGGGATAAGACTGTGCTCAAAAGTTTTAGAGCCGTCTGATTCCTATGTTGCGGTATATGAGCATATTTTCGATATGAACGTCAATTTGCCGAAGAACGTCGGCGAATTTCCGGTTAAAAAAATAGGCGGATTCTATCCTGCGGAAAACAGAATATACGGAAGAATAAACAGAAAAGAGCATATAGTTTTCGGAGCCGGAGCAATGGTGCATCTTGCAAGGGCGGCGGAAGAGAGCAGAAAGATGACGAGCTGTTTCGTTACCGTTGCCGGAGACGCCATAACAAACCCGCGCAATATAGAAGTCCCGATAGGTACGACGGTTGCGAGAATATTCGAGCTTTGCGGACTTGTTGAGGACCCGGAAGCCGTTTCCGTAGGCGGAACTATGACGGGCCGTTCGGTTTTGGAGCCGGAGGAGGAAAAGGTTGATGTTTTGACAAAGGGCGTTATCGCAATGTCGAGAAACAGCCGCTCTTTAAGATACAGATGTATCGGCTGCGGAAGATGCGACCACGCCTGTCCCCAGATACTTTCACCTTCAAGGATACGGCTTTTGGTCGAGTTCGGAAAATTTGACGAGCTTGCAAAATATGATCCGGATCATTGCATAGGCTGCGGCTCGTGCTCATACGTCTGCCCGGCGAAGCTTGATGTTGCCGCTTCCGTGCTCAAAGCGAAGAAAGCCGAAATCGCGAGAAAGGAGAGCGCAAAATGAGTGAAAATCTTATGAGCCAGAACGCTCCCCACGTTCGTCAGAGTGAATCCGTTCTGACGGTTATGACCGATGTTATAATCGCTCTCGTTCCGCTTTATCTTATGAGCTTTTTCTATTACGGAGCAAGAGCACTTCTGCTTGGAATTTTCGGAGTTATATGCTGTGTTGCTTTTTCCGTTGTCGGTAATCTCATTTTCGGGGAAAAGATACATTTGAGAGACCTTACTCCGATAGTAACGGGCCTTATAATACCTCTTCTGATGCCTGCGGATATTCCATACTACGTTATTGCCGCGGCTTCTGCGGTTGCGATAGTTGTTGTAAAAATGCCCTTCGGCGGAACGGGAAACAACCTTTTCAATCCGGCGGCGGTGGGCTTTGCAACGGTTGCTATCTGCTGGCAGAGCAGGGTATTCAGCTATCCGGCGGTACTTCAAAAAATCGAAGTGTTTTCCGATGCGGCGGCGAAAACCGCGCAAAGCCCTGCATACAGCATGTCAATGGGAATAGTTCCGGATTATGATATCCTCGATATGTTTTTGGGAAACGCTCCGGGACCTATGGGAGCAACAAATATACTTGTGATAATCGCCTGCGGAATTTTCCTTATAGTAAGAAAAGCTCTTAACTGGCGCACTCCGGTGTTTTTCATAAGCACCTGCGCTTTGATGAGTATAATTTTCCCCCGTGTTCAGGGAAACTCATTTGACGTTATGTGCTATGAGCTTTTCAGCGGTATGCTCGTTTTTGGAGCTTTCTTTATGCTTTCGGAGCCGATAACAAGCCCGAAACGAGACTTTGCGAAGGCGGCGTATTCGGTGATTTCCGGAATAGTCGTGATACTTTTCAGAATTTTCGGCGGTTTTGAAGACGGATTCGTGTTCGCGCTTATAATTATGAACGTGTTCGCGCCTATGTTTGACAGCATCTGCGAAGAATTTCTTCACATTTGGCGCCATAAAGAGATAGTTATCACCTCGATGAAAAAGAAAAAAGAGGCAAATATTTCGGCAAAATCCGAAAAATTGCCGGAGCCGGAAGAAATTATTCCCGAAGATGCAGTCGTTTCCGAAAAAAACTACACTAATACGGAAGAGGAAAAGGAGGCGGTTCTTGAATGACTGACGTAAAAGAAAAGCTTTCCTTGAAGAGCAGTCTTAATCATATCCTTTTTGCGAATCCCGTTTTAGTCGGCGGACTTGTAATAGGTCAGATAGCCGCGGGCGCAACCAATCTTCAGAACGGTGTCGCACTCACATTGACTTTTGCCATTGTAACGATTCCGGTACTTATTTTTGCGGCGGCATTGGGAAAACTTCTTCCCAAATGGCTGCATATCGTCGTATATGCCTGCCTTTCCGGCGTGCTTTTGTATCCGGCGTATATAGTTTGCCAAAGTATCTCGGCAAATATTTTGGATTCGATAGGAATATACCTTCCGCTCGTTGCCGTTACAACTGTTCCGGTGGCTTATTCCGCAAAGTTTTCAGAACGGCATAATATTACGGTTGCTCTTTTTGACGGAATATTCCTTACGGTCGGTTTCGGAATGGCGGCAATCATTCTCGGAACATTCAGGGAGTTCTTCGGAAGCGGTTCGCTCTGGGGAATAAAGCTCGTTGATTTCGGCTTCCCGGCGTTCAAACTTTCCTGCTGGGGATTCATACTCCTCGGATTTATGGCGGCGATAGTTTCTGCGATAAATACCGCGCTTAAACGTCCGGAGTACAGCGGATTTGCGGTAAGGGAGGAGGACGAACAATGAATGAAATAATCCTTTTTTTTACTGCGTTTCTTGCGGCAATGTTTGCGGAAAATATAATTTTTACAAGGGCGCTCGGAACAAGCTGGCTTTTGTATCTTCTCAAAAATCCAAAAGACCTTTGGATATGCAGCGGACTCCTTGCGGTGGTAACGACTCTTTCGGGAGCAATAGGATATCCTCTTCGCGGCTTTGTTGAAGGAAACAGGGATTCGTATATTTTCATCCCGATGCTCTATATTGCGTGTACGGCGGTTGTTTATATAGCCGTTTACTTTGCGATGAAACCGATTTTGAAAGAACGCTTTGATGCCATTGAAAGCAAGCTCGGCGCAGCGGCGTTCAACTGCGCCGTTCTCGGAAGCTTGCTAATACCGGCAAACCAGCGTTTCAATATAGCAAAAACCCTCGGGTACGGCCTCGGAATGAGCGCGGGATTCATTCTTGCGGTGCTCATAATAGGCTATGGCATAAAAAGACTTGAAACAAAGAAAATTCCTAAAGTGTTCAGCGGACTTCCGATAATGCTCATATATCTCGGACTCCTTTCACTCGCATTTTACGGATTGACCGGACATCAGCTTCCCACTTGATACAGAAGGGTATGTCTCAAATGACAAATAAATCTTTTAAAGTTAAGCATTTCAGATCAAGGATATATAATCCGATTCGCGGAAAGATAATAAAAGCTGTTTTGACCGTTTTGGCGGTGGCGGCGCTTTTTGTGCTCGGCTGGTTTACCTATGAACCGCTCATGAAAGGGCTGAACAACGTAAACAAAGAGATAATAGAAGAAAATCCCGTAATTCCGCCGGAAGAGCCGGAGGAAGTAACGGAGCTTTTGCCGCAG
>JAZLFU010000065.1:0-4146 GCA_045615915.1 Oscillospiraceae bacterium | reverse complement strand
CGGCTATGATTACATATCTACCGGACATTATGCGAGAACTGACGGAGAAAATATTTTCAGAGCGAAAGACCTTGCAAAAGACCAAAGCTATATGATGTATAACATTGAAAAAGAGATGATACCTCATATATGTTTTCCTTTGGCGGAGCTTTCAAAGAATGAGATAAGAGATATTGCGGAGCGGGCTGGAATACCTGTTGCGCATAAGCTGGATTCGCAGGATATTTGTTTTATCCCCGACGGAGATCCCCAAAAATATATAGAAGAAAAGATAGGGCAGATGCCATTCGGAAATTTTGTCGATTCCGAAGGAAAAGTGCTTGGAGAACACAAGGGAATCTGCAGATATACAATAGGTCAAAGAAAAGGCCTTGGACTTTCTTTACCGGAATCACTCTATGTAGGGAAAATTGATTGCGAAAACAACGAAGTCGTTTTAGTAAAAAATCAGGAACTTTTCCAAAGAAAAATGCTGGTCAAAAATTTCCATTGGATAAACGGAATACCTGATGCTCCTATCAACGTAACCTGCAAAATAAGATATGCCCATGAACCGGCAAAAGCGGTTGCCTGTACGTTTATGCGCGACGATATGGCAATGATTGTTTTTGATGAGCCGCAAAGGGCTATAACAGCAGGTCAGTCTGCGGTTATTTATGACGGAGATAAGCTCCTCGGCGGCGGAATTATCAAATGATTTGACAATAAGCGGAGTATACTGTATAATGTAATCCATAAATTATGAAAGGTTTTTATTATGGACGATTCAGACATACGATGTTGTAATATTTATAAGTTAAGCATAGCCTAAACGCATTTGTGTTTTGGGCTGTGCTTTTTTGTGTTTATTTTGATATTTTGAAAGGTGTTTTTTATGGATAACGTAGGTACAATCATTTTAATGGCTGTATTTGTAATGATGTCGGCTTTCTTTTCCGCTACGGAAACAGCGTTCAACAGTTTGAGTATTACGAAGATGAAAATTATGGCGGAGAGAGGAAAAAAATCCGCGGCTTTGGTACTCAAACTTCTGGATAACTACGATAAACTGCTGTCGACGATTCTTGTAGGAAACAACGTTGTCAATATCGCTTTGGCGTCCGTTGCAACGGTTTGGTTTGTTGAGCTTATAGGTAATTCGGGTGCAACTGTTTCAACTGCGGTAACTACGGTAATAGTTTTGATATTCGGAGAGATAACGCCTAAAAGTCTTGCAAAAGAATCTCCGGAAAGCTTTGCGGGTTTTGCCGCCCCGATAATAAATTTGCTTGAGATTATTCTTGTTCCCGTAAACGCGATTTTCGGACTTTGGAAAAAACTGATTTCAAAAGTAGTAAAAAACAAGGAAGACCGTTCTTTTACCGAAGAAGAATTGCTGAATATAGTGGAAGAGGTTGAATTGAACGGTGGAATAAGCGAGCAGGAAAGCGAACTTATAAAAAGTGCGCTCGAATTCAACGAAAATTCGGCGGCGGATATAGCAACTCCGCGCGTTGATATTACGGCTATTCCAAAGGACGCAACAAGCGGGGAAATCAAAAAAGTTTTTTCTGAAACCGGTTATTCACGCATCCCTGTTTATGATGATTCAATAGATAATATTATCGGTATAATTCATCAGATAGATTTCTACCGCGAAGGCGGAAAAGTAACGGAAAATATATTGAAAAAGCCTATTTTTGTTCCTACCAGCATAAAAATAGGAGCGCTTTTAAAGCTTTTGCAAAAAGCAAAATGCCATATGGCGGTTGTTACCGATGAATACGGCGGAACATACGGGATCGTTACCATGGAAGATATTTTAGAAGAGCTTGTCGGTGAAATATGGGATGAGCATGATGAAGTCGAAGAGGATTTCACAAGGAGCGAAAACGGAATTTATACGGTTTCGGGAAGCGCCGATCCGGAAGAAATGCTCGAAAATCTCGGAATAGAAAAAGAGATTCGCTACGCTACGGTAAGCGGCTGGGTAATGGATGAACTTGATAAAGTACCTACTGTCGGAGACAGCTTTGAATTCGAAGGTTTTAATGTGAACGTAACGGCTACCGACGGTATGCGTGTTGAAACGATAGAAATAAAGAAAGAAAATTAAGAAACGCCTTGCAGTTTTAATTGCAAGGCGCTTTTCTATAATTGCTGTTTTATTTTATCGAGAGCGCCTTTTTCAAGTCTTGAAACTTGCGCCTGACTTATACCTATTTGTGAAGCAACATCCATTTGTGTTCTTCCGTCAAAAAATCGCATTGAAAGTATGCGCTTTTCTCTCGGAGAAAGTACCTTTATCGCTTCTTTTAAAGAAATTTCTTCAAGCCAGCTTGCATCGGAAGTCTTGTCGCTTATTTGGTCCATCATATATATCGTATCTCCGGAATCCGAATATACCGGATCGTAAAGAGATACGGGTTCGACTATTGATTCAAGGGCTATAACAACCTGTTCTTTCGGAATATTCATTTCTTTCGCTATTTCTTCAACCAGCGGCTCGCGTCCGTGCTCATTTATGAAATCTTCTTTTATCTGCATAGCGCGGTATGCCGTATCACGCATAGAACGGCTCACTCTCACAGGGTTGCTGTCGCGGAGAAAACGCCTTATTTCACCGATTATCATGGGAACTCCGTAGGTCGAAAATTTTACGTCAAGAGTCGGATCAAAATTATCAATAGCTTTTATGAGACCTATGCAACCAACCTGAAAAAGGTCGTCGGGATTTTCTCCACGTCCGGTAAATTTTTGGACAACACTCAATACAAGGCGCAGATTTCCATTTATCATAAGCTCACGCGCTTTCAAATTTCCGGCTTTTGAGAGCTTTAACAGTTCGTTTTTCTCACTTTCGCTTAAAGTGGGAAGCTTTGAAGTATTTATTCCGCATATTTCAACTTTTCCGTAATACATTTTTATTCCCCGTTCTTTATTTTTCAATAGACATTTTTGCCTTACGAGCACGATAATATACATTTGAGCACGCTGAAAAATAAATAAAAAATGAGCACGGACTGATAAAAACGTATTTTGAGATCATATACATTTTTCGGAAAGGGTGATATGTATGCAGCTTACGTTAAACGATATACGTTCAAAAGAGGTAGTTAATTTAAAAGACGGAGTTTGCTTTGGATATGCGGATGATATCATTCTCGAAACGGAAACAAAATCAGTGGTAGCAATAGTCATAAGAGGAAGGCTCCGTTTCTTCGGAATTTTAGGCAGGGAAAATGATATTATAATAGATTGGGAGGACATTGAAACGATAGGGGAGGATACAATATTGGTGAAAATCGATTCCGAATATTCGGAAAAGCCACAGAAGTTCAATATAATTGAAAAAATATTTGGTTATTTTTAAAATAATTTTATTATATATATTGCATTGTACAGACTTTGGTGATATAATATATCGGCTGGAAAACTGTAAAACTGTTTCCAAGCAAACCACACATTTTACAATCGCGGTGCTTGTGCTCTTTTTTGAGAGTTGTTGCCGTGAAATGCGTAAAATGGAGGAACAACAAGGAGGAAATAAAAATGTCAGTAGTATCTATGAAACAACTGCTTGAAGCAGGTGTCCACTTTGGTCACCAAACCCGCCGTTGGAACCCTAAAATGGCTCCTTATATCTTCACTGAAAGAAACGGTATTTACATCATTGATCTTCAGAAAACCGTAAAGAAAATTGAAGAAGCATACAATTTTGTAAATGAAATTTCCGCTGAAGGTAAATCCGTTCTTTTCGTAGGAACCAAGAAACAGGCAGCCGACTCTATTCGTGAAGAGGCTGAAAGAGCCGGAGCTTACTATGTAAACGCTCGTTGGCTTGGCGGTATGCTTACAAACTTCAGAACAATCAGAAGAAGAATTGCTCGTCTTCAACAGCTCCGCAAAATGGAAGAGGACGGAACTTTTGAACGTCTTACCAAAAAAGAGTCTGCAAAACTTACTCTTGAAATCGAGAAACTTGAAAAATATCTCGGTGGTATCGAAGATATGTCCGAACTTCCCGGAGCTCTTTTCATTGTCGACTCAAGAAAAGAGAAAATTGCTGTTTCCGAAGCACGTAAACTTGGTATTCCGATAGTAGCTATCGTTGACACTAACTGCGATCCTGATGAAGTCGATTATCTTATTCCCGGTAACGATGAC
>JAZLFU010000064.1:0-1351 GCA_045615915.1 Oscillospiraceae bacterium | reverse complement strand
GATCTTCGTCAATAAGCTCAACCTGTTCGCCGACTTCGGCAAGAGAATCCTGAACGTCCTCAAGGTCATAGGCAAGATCTTCAAGAATATCGGAAATTGCGGTCAAAACCTTATCGTCGGTTCCGAGACCTTCCATAAGTCCTTTAAGATGTGCAACTTTTTCAGAAATAGTCATAAGTTTACTCCTTCGCCGATAACGGCTATTTATTATTTTTTCGGATAATCTTAATTATGCTCTTCCGATGTATTCACCGGTACGGGTATCAATCTGTACGCGGTCGCCTTCGTTGATAAAGAGCGGAACACGAACTTCCGCGCCGGTTTCAACAGTCGCGGGTTTGGTTACGTTGGTAGCGGTATCGCCTTTTACGCCGGGCTCGGTAGCGGTAACTTCAAGCTCTACAAAGTTAGGAGCTTCAAGGCCGAATACGTTTCCTTTGTAGGAAAGGATTTTGCAAACCATTTCTTCTTTTACGAATTTGAAGCTGTCGCCGAGGAATTTTTCTTCGATCGGAACAAGCTCGAAAGATTCGGGATCCATGAAGTAATAAAGATCTCCGTCATTGTAGCTGTAAGACATATCTTTTCTCTCGATAAAAGCGGTCGGGAATTTATCGGTAGGGTTAAAGGTACGCTCAGTTACAGCGCCGGAAATGACGTTTCTTATTTTTGTACGTACAAAAGCGGCGCCTTTGCCGGGTTTTACGTGCTGGAATTCAATGATTTGATAAACAGCGCCTTCCATATCAAAAGTAACACCGTTTCTGAAATCGCCTGCAGAAACCATAAATAAACCTCCTAAATGAACGCATTGCGCATTATTTTACAAAATAAATAATAATGTATTTTCGCCATTTTTGCAATAGTTTTTTATAAAATTCTGTTATGAAATCGGAATTTATATATATTTTTATTATAAAACAGCCGAAAATCCTTCGTTTTTCCTATTTCATAGCCGTAACTATTCTGTCAAGGCCGGAATAATCCTCCCAAACGGAAACGCCGTAATAGCCGTTTTCTTTAAGAATATCTTCAACCGCTCTTCCCTGTTCATCGCCTATTTCAAAAGCGATAAAGCCTCCCTTTTTTAAGTTGGGATACCAGTTCTTCGCTATGGCGCGATAAAAATCAAGCCCGTCGGCTCCGCCCCAAACGGAAGTTTTCGGTTCAAAGGTAACTTCTTTCTGAAGATTTTTCATATATTTATCGCTTACGTATGGCGGATTCGATACAACACAGTCGAATTCTCCGAAGGGCAAAAGAGCATCCGCCTTTATCGCTTTTACGCAGTTTCCGTGGTAGGCGTTGTTCTTTTGAAGATAATCGAACGCCCCGTCGTAAAGCTCAACGG
>JAZLFU010000063.1:0-2548 GCA_045615915.1 Oscillospiraceae bacterium | reverse complement strand
AAGCCATTGAAAGGGGGAATAAATGATGCGTGTTACCATAGACGGTATCGTAACCGAAGTTGAACAGGGCACCACCATTCTCAACGCCGCTAAAAAAGTCGGCATCAAAATTCCCACTCTTTGCTATCATCCCGACCAGGACGTTAAAGCAAACTGCCGTATCTGTGTTGTAGAAGTTGAAGGTCAAAGAGTTCTCCAGCCTGCATGTGCATTCCCCTGCTCTGACGGTATGGTCGTACATACCAACACCGCAAGAGTAAGAAACGCACGTAAGACCATTCTTGAGCTCATCCTTTCCCACCACAAACAGGATTGTCTCCATTGCGCAAGAAACCACAACTGCGAACTTCAGGAAATTGCAGCTGATCTCGGTTTCACCGGAGATTACAGATTCCCGATTCACCTCCGCGGAGACGGTGAGATTGATATCTCCTCTCCTTCCGTTATTCGTGATCCCGGTAAGTGCATTGCCTGCAACCGCTGCGTATGGGCATGCGAAAAATTCCAGTCCGTAAACGCTCTTTGCAGAAAGAACCGCGGATTTGAAACCTATATCTCCACCAACTTTGACATTCCGCTCGGCAATTCCGTATGCGTAGGCTGTGGTCAATGCGTACAGGCCTGCCCTGTCGGTGCTCTCACCATCCATGATGATACCGAAGAAGCATGGAAAGCAATCGAAGATAAAAATAAAGTTGTTGCAGCCCAGGTTGCTCCTGCAGTTCGTGTAAACATTGCAGAAGCTCTCGGCGAAGAACCCGGAACCATTTCCACCGGAAGACTTGTAACAGCTATGAAGATGATTGGTATTGATTACGTATTTGATACTGACTTTACCGCCGACCTTACCATTATGGAGGAAGGTACCGAATTTATCAACCGTCTTACTCAAGGCGGAGTTCTTCCTCTTATCACTTCCTGCTCACCCGGTTGGGTAAAATTCTGCGAGACCTTCTATCCCGATCAGCTCGCTCACCTTTCCTCCGCAAAATCTCCTCAAGGAATGTTCGGCGCTATCATCAAAGAATGGTTCTCCAAGAAGATCAATAAGACTCCTCAAGAAGTATACAGCCTTTCCATCATGCCCTGCACCGCAAAGAAATTCGAGAGAACCCGTCCCGAACTCGGCCGCAACGGATATCAGGATATTGACTGTGTTCTTACTGTTCAGGAACTTGCAAAGATGATCCGTCAAGCGAACATCGACTTCTCCAAACTTCCCGAAACCGAATTTGATAAACCTTTCGGACTTGGTTCCGGCGCAGGTGTTATCTTCGGTGCAACCGGTGGTGTTATGGAAGCCGCTCTCCGTTCTGTTTATGAGATCGTTACCGGCAAAACTCTTGAAAACATTGATTTCAAAGCAGTGCGTGGACTTAACGGAACAAGAGAAGCCACCGTTCAGGTTGGCGATATCGCCGTTAAAGTTTGCATAACCTCCGGACTTGACAACGCAAGAAAGATTATGGATCTCGTTCGTGAAGGAAAAGCCGATTACCACTTCATTGAAATTATGGCTTGCCCCGGCGGTTGCGTCGGCGGTGGCGGTAACGCTTACCGTAACTGGAGCAAAGTTGAAAAACGTAATGAGGCCACTTATGTTGTTGACGCAAAACAATGTCCTATCCGTCAATCCCATAAGAACCCTGCTATCGCTGAATTCTATGCAGATCTCGGTGTAAAACCCGGTGAGGGAATTGCTCATAAACTCTTCCATACTTATTATACCGAAAGAGATAATATGGTAAGATAATAAAGTAATTTAAAAGGAGCTTCCGCTTTAAAACGGAAGCTCCTTTTTTATTTTAAACAAAAATAAAAAAATAGAGTTCCTTTTATTCATTAACAAGGACTTTTACAATCTCGCCGTAATACTGGGTGTGAACGCCGTCTTTTTGATACCAATCGTAAACGCCTTCGTCAACGCTTTGGGGATCAAAATCGCTCTTGCCCATTACTCTGCAAAGAACGACCACTTTGCTCTCCTCAAAATACGGAGCAAAGTCATCCGAAACGACTTTCATCCCGCATTTTTCCATTTTGTTTTCATCCCTTCCGGAAACCCTTCCGAAATATTCAAGCTGTTTTTCGTTTCCCTGTTTCAGAAAGCAAATGGAATAGTATTCTGCTCCGTCGAAAATATGCTTTGAATAGCGCATTTTATGGATATATACCGTTGCCATATATTTTCTCCACAATGCGCCGAAGCCTACCCAGCCTATTGTCATTCCGTTTGTTTCTTTTCCGTCATCCGCAACGATTATCGCCGGTTCTTCCCTTATCGTCATAGGGTTTATATACTTGCAAAGGTCTTTTATCTCTATTTCTTTCATACGTTTTGCCTCCTGTTTATAATAATGTAATATAATTATACCACATATTTTATATATACATATAAAAAACAATTTTATTTTATAAAAAAACTAATAATATCGCTTTTTTCCTTTATTTTTTCAATGATATATAATATAATGTAAATTGTAGAATACTGTTAGGAGGCGCTTCATGAGAAAATTTGATACTACCGTTCAATATATGAAATATAAAG
>JAZLFU010000062.1:0-2099 GCA_045615915.1 Oscillospiraceae bacterium | reverse complement strand
GCTACGCTACGCCCACCATATTGAAACTCCGAATGGGAGATTTCAATGGTGCGCCAAGAGGGACTCGAACCCCCGACCCTCTGCTTAGAAGGCAGATGCTCTATCCAGCTGAGCTATTGGCGCAAAAAAAATGGAGCGGATGAGGGGAATCGAACCCCCCTATCCAGCTTGGAAGGCTGGCATTCTACCAATGAATTACATCCGCTTGTGCGAGAGATATTATACCAAATCAATATTTATTTGTCAATAAAAAATACTGACTTTTATTGAAAAAATTTCTATAACCTTAAATTTTGCGTTGTATAACTCACAAAAAAGTAATATAATGTCATTATCACATATTATGATACCCGTATATTTGGATAATTAACAGCCAGTTCATCAAAAAATATTGTAAAAAGAGTATCATTATAAAATACGAAAGGAAGGCGAAGTTTTATGCAAAGAATATTAAAAGCGACCGCCCTTATCCTTGCTTTCATTTTTGTATTATCCGGCTGTAACAAACCGGCGGAAAACGGCGAAGAGGAAAACCCGATAGGTTACAGCTACGATATGCTTGATTTTGCTATGATTGCGGACGAAATATACAAAAGCGCCGAAATATCAAAGCTCACTCTCGAAAGCGTTGAAACAGTAACAAACAAAACTACCGTTGAGGAACAGTATTATCTTGATTTAAAGAAAGTCGAAGATTACGAAATCCGTTCCGCCGAAGGAAAATACGGCGTTGCGGATATCGCCATAATTCACGTTAAAGAGGGCTTTGCCAACGATATTATGGATTCCCTCGAATCAAGGAAAGACGATCGTATAAACGAATTCAGAAAATATGACGTATACAATTCCTATTCAATAGCAGTGAACGCGGAAATATATCAGGCGGACGAGCTTGTAATAATGCTTATGCTTGATGACGACACAAAAGCGGAAGCACGCAAAATAATAGATTCCTATCTTCCGTAATTTACGGAAATGAAAAAGTTTTTTGATTTTTGGAACGGACTTTCCAATAAAAAGCGCGGTCTTCTTTTTATCGCCGCGGGTATGCTCTGTTTATTGGGCTGTCTTATTTTCCTTATTTTCACCGAAAGTATTCTTTCCACTGTTTTGTTATATTTTTCACTTGGATTTAATATAATCGGTCTGTATATCCTTTTATGGATAAGAGACGGGAGGGACAACAAATGACTAATGGTGAAGTCTTACGCCGCACCTGGGCGGATATTTCTCTTGATGCCATTGATTATAATTTCAGAAAAATAAAATCCGCCGTCGGAAACGCTATGGTCATGGCCATTGTAAAAGCCGATGCCTACGGCCACGGCGACAGAATGACTGCGCCCTTTCTCGAAGAGGCCGGCGCGGATTGGTTCGGCGTATCGAACCTTGAAGAGGCCCTCGGAATACGTGAATCCGGAATCACAAAGCCTATTCTGATACTCGGTACGACCCCGGAAGAATGTATAACCGACCTTGTAAAATGGGAAATAACCCAAACGGTATATTCGCTTGACTACGCGAAAAAGCTTTCAAAAGCCGCCGAAAAATGCGGCCTTACCCTTGACGTTCATTTGAAATTTGATACCGGAATGGGAAGAATCGGTTTCGTTTGCGCGGAAGATAATTTTGACGTAGCCCTTTCCGAAGCAAAAAGTGTTTTTTCTCTTCCCGGACTCAATATAACCGGTGCTTTCACTCATTTTGCCTCCGCGGACGAGCCGAACGATGACGGAACGGCGTATACAAAGCTCCAATTCAACCGGTTCTGTCATATCTGCGACGCGCTTAAAGATTCCGGATATGACGTCGGTATCCGTCATTGCTGCAACAGCGCCGCCATACTCTGTTTCCCCGAAATGCACCTTGATATGGTAAGAGCGGGAATTATTCTATACGGACTTTACCCTGCGTCAGACGAAGAAATAACCGCAAAAATGAAGCTCAAACCGGCTATGGAGCTTCGTACTGTTGTAAGCCTTGTTAAAGATTACGAAAAGGGCGGCTGTATAAGCTACGGAAGGCGTTTTACCGCCGAAAGCGATATGAAGGTGGCTTCCACCGCCATAGGATACGCCGACGGCTACCACAGACTTCTT
>JAZLFU010000061.1:0-2652 GCA_045615915.1 Oscillospiraceae bacterium | reverse complement strand
CGCAATACCGACTGCAATGGTCGGATCTTTTGCTTTAACAGCATCGTATGCTAATTTTATTGCTGATTCCGTATTTTCCAAAAGATAATTTTCATACCCTGTTCCGTTTCCGTATTGTATATAACTTTTATATGATTCTTTATCTGAAATAAGAGTGTAATTATCAAGCATTATACCGTCGATATCATACTCGCATACAGCTTCAACATTCTCTTTTATCGAGCGTTTCTTTTCATTATCGGCGACTTCCGAACCATTGTCAAAAACATCAAAAACGGCAAAAACGTAAAGATCGTTTTTTCTTGCCGTATCTATAGCATATTTAAGCATATCAATACTGCTCTCAACTTGTTTTTTGTCCTCAGAACTATAAAGAACGGTATTTTCATTGAATGACGTTTTTAAAAAAATCGTATTTGCCGAAAGAACTATGGCATCTTTTATGGAATCATCAATATCTTTTTGGATATCGGATACGGATGTCTTTGATTCACTATAAAATTCATTTCCGGCAGAAAGAGTTATTGCCATCATTCTATCCGGGAAATTGTATTCAATGGGGCCTTCCGGAATATTCTCTTTTTGTTCTTCGATTTCGATTATATTTTCTTCCGGCTCAATAACGATTTCAGAACTTGAATTATCCGGCAAATCCTCATTTTCCTCTATTGCTTTATCATCTTTTGTTTTTGAAATAATATCTGTTATTACATTAAAATCCAATATACCCTTTTTGGCAGCAGCAAACAAACCTATACCTGAAATTACAACAATCAGGCAAAAGCTTAAAATAAAAGTCATCAACTTTTTATTCAGAAAAAACTTTTTCATTCTTTTGTTTACAACTGCCTTTCGGTTTTATGTCAAATAATATTTTTAATATTTTCTCTCTCTTTCTCTATATCACCTTTTACACTTGAAACCGGGTTATATAAAGAATCATATCTGTAAAGCGCAAATCCGCCGTAATTGCTTTCTTCTCTCGCGGCGGTAATTTGCCTGGAAAGGATATCCGTATTGTTTTGCCATTCCGATTTTCCATTTCCGGCATATCCATCGGAACAACCTACCTTATATGCAGACAATCCAACTATAAGTTCAATATTGTTATTTTCTATCATTTTATTAAATTTGTCAAGAACTGTCAAATACGGTTGAGTGCCGTGATTAAATCCGTAATATAATTGAGGACAAATATAATCAACATATCCAGAGCACGTTACCCAAGTTTCAACATCACAATACAAAGTATCATAATTGTTTTGAATATTTCCTGTAGGACTTATTCCGAAACGGCAACCCGGATCAATATCTTTGATCGCCGAATAAACTCGTTTTATAAGGGTATTTACGTTTTGTCTTCTCCAGGATGCCAATGAAAGTTTTCCTCCGGTTTTTTTATAATTTGAATAGTATGATGAATCTATTGAATTGTCCGTTGAAGGATAAAAATAATCATCAAAATGTATTCCGTCAACGTCATAATTATCTACTATTTCTTTAACACCGGAAACCACGAGATCAATTACATCTTCATCCGCAGGATTATAAAAAATTCCACTACTCAAAACAATAATTTTTTCAGTATCAAGCCAATCAAAAGCGGGACTGTTTTTTGAGATTTTTGACGTATCCGAAGTTCCTTTTATTCTATACGGATTTACCCAAGCCTCGATTTTCAATCCGCAGTCATGAGCTTCATCTACCATTATCTCAAGAGGATCAAAACCCGGAGCTTCTCCCTCGGTACCCGTACAATACACTGACCACGGAAAAATATCCGAATCATATACAGCATCGCTATGGGAACGAACATGAACAAAAACCGTATTATATCCGTCATCACAAATATTGGAAAACATTTTTCGAATATTTGACTTAAAATCTTTCTTGCTTTTTCCGGTTAATACAGATTGATATTCAAGATATGATATCCAAACTGCCTTTGTTTCCGATTCATCTGATAAATTTGTATGTACTGCATTTGAGATTTCATCAGATGATGAACTGCTCGAAGAATGGCTCTCCGAAACAATACTTGAAGATGACGAACTGCTCAAATTTTCGGAATTTGAATTTTGAGCACCGGATAAACCAGAATTGCTTGAAGCACTTGATGAACTGACCGACTCACAAGAAGAACTTGAAAGAGTTTCTTTTTGTTCTTCCGAAGAAACTTCTATATCACTTACGTCAGATGGTTTACTCACATCAATAGTAATTTGACTGCTTGAAGAATTTTCCGGCGTTAAAACTGCGTTGCTTTCTATTACGTTATCCAAATTGTCTTTACAGGCTGCGAATGAAAAAATCATAGTAAACAATAAAAACAAACATATGAATTTTTTCAATTTTCTCACCTCCGAACCTTTCAGATAACAAATATTATATTGTCTGGCAGAAAAATCATCAACTCAATTAACCTTTCATATTCATAACAGGAATAAAGAAATTACATTTTTACTGCAATTTTACATTTTCCTCTCCTATCATCTTACTCAAACGTTTTATAACGTAATTTGCTCCCAACGTTGTATCTACCCATAATTTAGCAGGAGCTTTTAAAGTTTTTTTCGTATCGGCAAAATGAATATAAAGCGGAGTAAACCCATCAAAAACAGATAAAAATTTCATCGCTTTTTTGTACTCATC
>JAZLFU010000060.1:0-3237 GCA_045615915.1 Oscillospiraceae bacterium | reverse complement strand
CGGCTCTTGGACATCTTCTCGTTGTTTTCTCCGAGTATCATTCCGTGGCTCGTGCGCTTGCAGTAAGGCTCTTTCGTACTTACCGCGCCGATATCGTAAAGGAATTTATGCCAGAAACGGCTGTAAAGCAAATGGAGAGTGGTATGCTCCATTCCGCCGTTGTACCAGTCTACCGGCATCCAGTAATCAAGTGCTTCCTTTGATGCTATCGCGGTATCGCATTTCGGATCGCAGTAGCGGAGGAAATACCAGGAAGAGCCTGCCCATTGAGGCATGGTATCGGTCTCTCTCTTTGCGGGGCCTCCGCAGCAGGGACAGGTGGTATTTACCCAATCGGTCATAGGCGCAAGAGGGCTGTCGCCGTTATCGGTAGGCTCGTAGGATTCAACTTCCGGAAGGATAAGCGGAAGCCGGTCTTCGGGAACGGGCTGCCAGCCGCATTTTTCACAGTATATCATCGGAATAGGCTCGCCCCAGTATCTCTGACGGCTAAATACCCAGTCGCGGAGCTTGAAGTTTACCTTCGCTTTGCCTATGCCTTCTTTTTCAAGGTGCTCTATCATCTTTTCCTTTGCTTCTTCAACGGAAAGCCCGGTAAGAAAACCGCTGTTGACGATAGTTCCGGTGGCACACTCAATGAAAGGTGCTTCCGTAGCTGGCACTTCTCCGCCGGAAACGACTTCGATCATGGGAAGACCGAATTTCTTAGCAAATTCCCAGTCCCTCGTATCATGCGCCGGAACAGCCATGATAGCGCCCGTTCCGTAGCTTGTGAGAACGTAATCGGAAATAAATATCGGTATTTCCTCATTGGTAACGGGGTTTATCCCGCGAACGCCTTTAAGCTCAACGCCGGTTTTGTCTTTGACGAGCTCGGTACGCTCAAAATCGGATTTCTTCGCCGCCGCTTCCTGATACGCGCGGACCTCGTCCATATTTTCGATTTTATCCGCCCATTTTTCAATAAGCTCGTGCTCCGGACTTATTACCATATAGGTTACACCAAAAAGAGTATCGCATCTGGTGGTATAAACGACGAGCTTATCTCCGGCGGTGGTACCGAAATTGACCTCTGCGCCGGTGCTTCTGCCTATCCAGTTTATCTGGGAAGTCTTTACACGCTCGATATAGTCAACGTCGGCGAGGTCATCAATAAGGCGCTGGGCATATTCGGTGATTTTGAGCATCCATTGGGATTTTACCTTATGGACTACTTCGCTTCCGCAGCGCTCGCAAACGCCGTTTACAACTTCCTCATTGGCGAGAACGCATTTACAGCCGGTGCACCAGTTCACGTTTGCCTCTTTCTTATAGGCAAGGCCGTGTTTATAGAGCTGGAGGAATATCCACTGGGACCATTTGTAATAGTTCGGATCTGTGGTGTTTATCTCTCTGTCCCAGTCAAAAGAAAGTCCGAGGGATTTAAGCTGCGCCTTGAAATGCGCGACATTGTTTTTTGTAACGATCTCCGGGTGAATATGGTTTTTAATGGCGAAGTTTTCGGTGGGAAGACCAAAAGCATCCCAACCCATCGGATAAAGCACGTTATATCCCTGCATTCTCTTTTTTCTTGCCACTATATCAAGGGCGGTATAGGAACGCGGGTGGCCGACGTGAAGCCCCTGGCCCGAAGGATAAGGGAACTCAACAAGGGCGTAATATTTGGGTTTAGTGTAATCATCGGTGGCGGCAAAGGGTTTTTTCTCGTCCCAGACCGCCTGCCATTTTTTCTCGATCTCTTTGAAATCGTAGCCGTTCATTGTCTTTCCTCCAATTAAAAATACCCGTCCCTCGAAAAAATCGAAAGACGGGAAAAAATTCTCGCGGTACCACTTTCGTTGATGCAAAGCACCCAACTCAAACTGCCGTAACGTGGCAAAACGTACGCTTCTACTCGCAAATCTGCTTTCCTGCGTCCGCTCGGGAGTGAGTTCACCTTTTCGCCCTGCCGCATTTCACCGAATCAGCGGCTCTCTCTTCAAAGGAAAAATCAAGGTTACTGCTCTCCGTCAGCGCGTTTGTATATAACAAAATTATAATAACAATTTTAATATGCTTTTGTCAAGAGGAAAAAGAAAAAAGCGAAAGTGTTTTAGTAAATAAATTGCCTCCCTTGTGTAAAGGGAGGTGGCATTTTCGTAAGAAAATGACGGAGGGATTGTATCTCTGACCGGCTCCAAAAAATCTATTGGGAATACAATCCCTCAGTCAAAATCAGAGATTTTGACAGCTCCCTTTACACAAGGGAGCCTTTGGTGCGACCATTTCACAAGAAAGCATATATAACAAAAAGCGGAAAGGTAGAACCTCTCCGCTTTTTATCAAATTTTATTTATCAATGTTTTTTGGAAATGATATATGCCGCGCCGAGAACTACCGCGACTGCGCCGAGATTCATTACGGGCGCGCCGGTATCGGGGTTCTCTTCCTCTTTTACTTCTTCCGCTTTGGTTTCCTCTTTATCATCCCTATCGCCTATGGTAACGGTGGTGTAGGACTTGCGTTCGGGTTTGGGCTCTTCTGGCTCTTCTGCCGGTTTTATTTTCAATTCCAAATAACTTTTTGTGTTATTATATTTCACTTCATAATCTGCATTGTCGGATGTAAAATAGCTTGTGTCGGTTGATGCACCGTTTGTAGTGATCTTAACGGAGGCGACTTCTGTCGGCGGTGTCCGCGTTGTCACGCCGACCTTGAAATTGCCTGTCGGTTTAGTATCGGTATCGAGAGTGATATACTTATTGTTCGGCAGATATACATTGCTCGAAACTCCGGGGGTCACTTGTCCGTCCTCGATTTTGTTTGTCGTGCCGTTTTCGGTAATCTGCGCCTCGCCGCCGAGTGTGACAGTACCGTTACCGGTATAGTACAAGCCGCCGCCAAAATACGACGCATGGTTGCCGGTGATGCTTCCGCCGGTCATGGTGACGTCACCTCCACCGGTAACATACACACCGCCGCCGTTAAAACCTGCAGTGTTTTCATTAATTGTTCCGCCGGTCATGGTGAAATTTGCCCCACTTTTTACTTCCACAGCACCACCGCTGCTTTTTGCCTTGTTGCCGACAATCGTGCCGCCGTTCATTTCGAACGTGCCGTTGTATACGGATACGCCGCCGGCTTCGTTAGCAGTTGCTTCGTTTCCGGAAATTGTGCCTCCGTTCATTTCGAACGTGCCGTTGTATACGGATACGCCGCCGGCTTCGTTAGCAGTTGCTTCGTTTCCGGAAATTGTGC
>JAZLFU010000059.1:0-12956 GCA_045615915.1 Oscillospiraceae bacterium | reverse complement strand
TCCGTTGTTCCCCAGCTAAACTATTCGGTAACAAGCGCCGTAAAAAAGTATTTCGAACTTGAACCCTATATAATCGGAGAAAACCTCCCCTGCAACATTCCGAACCTTTACGAAAACCCGAAGGAGGTTGGAGTTGACCGTCTTGTTGACGCGTATGCCGCAATAAGAAAATACGGCGCACCGGCAATCATCGTTGATTTCGGCACCGCGACCACCTGCGAAGCCGTTTCCGAAAAGGGAGAGTATCTCGGCGGAGTTATCTATCCCGGAATAAAAATTTCCATGGACGCTCTTTATGAGAAAGCCTCCAAGCTCCCTAAAATTGAACTTCTGAAACCGGAATTCGCAATCGGGAAAAGTACCGTTACAAGTATGCAATCCGGCGCATATTACGGTTATCTCGGCGCCATTGAGAAAATGGTGAGCAATATAAAAGCCGTCCTCGGCAACAACACGAAGGTAATTGCCACCGGCGGCTTCAGCAGACTTTTTGAAAATGAAAAAAATCTTTTCGATTACATTGACCAAAGGCTTCCGCTCGAAGGAATACGAATGGTCTTTGAGGACAGAGAAAAGAGCGTATAAAACAAAACCCGCTGTATAGAAATACGGCGGGTTTACTTTTTGTTTAATTTTCTTCTTCGAGCAGAGGTGTTTCGGCCTCCTCCATTCCGCCGCTCAAGGTCTTAAACTTTCCGAAGGTCGGGAAAAGGCGGCTGTTATATGAGGAGACCGCTTTTTCGTACTCCTCCCTTGCCTTTGAAAGAGCTTTATCTATTCCGTCAAAATAGCCGTAGAAAGTATCGAATCTCTTTATAAGCTCTTTGCTCAATGCGGCAATTTCCTTTGCGTTTTTGCTCATTGCGTTTTCCTGCCAGCCTATTGAAACGGATTTGAGAAAAGCATAGAACGTCATCGGCGAAAGGAGAAGCACGTTTTTCTCCATGGCGTAGCTGAAAATTTCTCTATCCGCGGCAAAGGCAACGGAAAGTCCGGATTCATAGGGAACGACCATCGCCACCATTTCGGCGCTCCGTTCCTCGCTTCTCCAATACGCCTTTCTGTTGAGGTCGTCTATATGCTTGCGAAGCGCCCTTACGTGCTCGGCAAGGTGTTTCGCTCTGCTCTGTTCATCGGTATCGTCAAGATACAGAATATAGGAATTCATCGGCACCTTGCTGTCAACAGGAACGGTTCTTCCGCCGGTAAGATTTATCACCATATCCGGACGGCTTCCGTCAATATTAACGTGCTGTTCCTCGAAATCTATATGCTCGACCATTCCGGCAAGCTCGGCAACCTTCCGGAGTTGTTCCTCACCCCATCTTCCTCTTTGCACGTTGTTTTTCAAAGTGTTGTTCAAAAGGTCGGTTGCCGCCATAAGCTCGGTATTCTGCTTCGAAAGAGCGTCGACCTGGGTAGTGAGACCGGTATACGCGGAGGCTCTTGCCTTTTCTATCTCCTCGACCTTCATGCGAAGCTCTTTCAGCTCCGTTCCTACGGGAGTTATTATTCCGCTTACGGCCTCGTTGCTGCTTTTGAGATTTAAGCCGAGCTTCGCCGCAAAATCATTGAGTTTATCGTTCGCGCTTTCAAGAAACACCTTCGAATTGTTTTCGGTAATATCTTTTGAAAGGCTTGCGAAGGATTCTTTAAGATTTCCATCCGCTTTCGTTATCCATTGGCGAATATCCTCGCTGCTCTGTTTTACCGCCGCCGCTTCCGCATAGGCAATATTGAGCTTATGTGAAAGCTCGGAAGCTTCAATATCAAGCGCCGCGTTTTCATTTTCAAGTTCGGAAACTCTTTCCGCGGCATTTTTAAGCTCCGTTTCCTTTACGGCAAGTTCTTTTTCCGCTTTTGAGATACGGTTTCCTCTTATGATATACGCCAAAGCAAAACCAGCCAAAAGCGAAAAAACGATTCCGAACGCAAAAATCGGAAATGATATTTCGGGCATGGAAACACCTCCTTTTACTGTTTATATTTTACTCCAAGCGCCTTTCTCTGTCAATTAAATAGCGGTGCATTATAACACCGGCGGCACTTTTTTTGCATATCGGGACTTTTAAAATCATAAATTCTTTCGGAACATTTTTATGAAAACGGAGGAATACCATGTCAAAAGGTCTTACCGAAGCCGAAGCCGCCGCCCGACTTAAAACCTACGGAGAAAATATCCTCGCGGAGGAAAACAAACAGAGCGCCGCCGGAATTTTTATTTCCCAATTCAAGGATTTTTTAACCCTTATACTGCTTGTTTCGGCAGTTATTTCGCTTGCGCTCGGAGAATATATCGATTCAATAACGATCATGGCAATAGTTTTTATAAACGCGGTGCTCGGATTTTCCCAGGAATACAAAACGGAACGCACCCTTGAAAACCTCCGCGCCATATCCGCGCCGAAAGCCACCGTTCTTCGTTCCGGAGAGAAAAAAGAGATACCCGCCGCCTTTATCGTGCCCGGAGATACCGTCTTTCTGACCGCGGGCTGTAAAGTTCCCGCGGACGGAAAAATAACCCGTTCCTTTGAACTTTGCGCCGATGAATCCCTGCTCACCGGTGAATCCGTCCCCGTTTCCAAAACTCTTTTTTCCGGCGGAGAAACCAAAGAGATACAGAGCGGATTTGTATATATGGGAACGGTTATAACCTCCGGCCACGGAGAATTTACCGTTACCGATACGGGAATGAGCACCCAAATGGGGCATATCGCCGGACTTTTGAAGGAAACGAAAACCGAGCCTACTCCCTTACAGAAAAAACTCTCCCATTTGAGCAAATATATTGCCGCAGGCTGTATTATAATCTGCCTTATCGTTACAGTTACCGGAATAATTCGAGGCGAAGAACCTTTTGATATGTTCCTTACCGGACTTTCTCTTTCCGTTGCCGCAATTCCCGAAGGACTTACCGCCGTTATAACCATTTCCCTCGGCCTCGCAGTTTCGCGTATGCTCAAAAGGAACGCCCTTGTAAGACGGCTTCATTCCGTTGAAACTCTCGGCTGCGCTGATATAATATGCTCGGATAAAACCGGAACTCTTACCGAAAACCGGATGACCGTTACCGAAGCCTTTCTCCCGAACGGGAAAGAGATACTCGCCGAAAATTTCCTTAAAGAAGCCGCGGAACTTGATATGCTTATAACCGCCGCCGCCCTTTGCAACAACGCCGAATTAAGAGAAAACGGCGAGGTTTCGGGAGAGCCTACCGAAGCGGCGCTCTTTAAAATGGCATATGATACAAACGGCGCCGGAAAGCTTCGCCTTTCGGAAAGGATAGCCGAAATCCCTTTCGATTCCTCCCGAAAGCTTATGTCCGCCGCGGTAAAGTATAACGGCAAACGCTATATCTTTTCGAAAGGCGCACCGGATATACTGCTTCCTCTCTGTAAAAACCGGTTTTCGGATGGCAAGGTTTCTGCCATTACAGACAGCGACCGCCGCCATTTTTCCGAAGAACTTTCCGCAATGGCGAAAAGCGCGCTTCGTGTTATCGCCTTTGGATATAAAGAGTATGGCGGCGGAAAAATCGAGGAAAACGGGTTTATTTTTCTCGGTTTCTGCGGAATGATGGACCCGCCGAGAGCAAACGCGAGAGCTTCGGTGCTCAAATGCAAAAGCGCCGGCATACGAACGGTCATGATAACCGGCGACCACCCGGAAACCGCCCTTGCCGTTGCGAAAAAGCTACGCATAGCTAACGCGAATTCCGAAGTCCTCACCGGAAAAGATCTTGACGGTATGGGTGAAGCAGAATTTTCTTCCGCGGTGGAACGGGTTTCCGTTTTCGCGAGGGTAACACCCGCTCACAAGCTCCGAATAGTGCGCGCTCTTAAACGCGGCGGCCATATAGTCGCTATGACCGGCGACGGAGTAAATGACGCGCCTGCGGTAAAAGAGGCGGATATAGGCGTTGCCATGGGCAAAAACGGAACCGACGTTACAAGGGAAGCCGGCGGAATAGTCCTACTCGACGACGATTTCTCAACCCTCGTTTCAGCGGTAGAGGAAGGGCGCATAATCTATCAGAACATAAGAAAATTTATAAGATATCTTCTTTCCTGCAACATAGGCGAAGTAGTTACAATGTTTTTCGGTATGCTGATGGGTATGCCGGTGGTACTGCTTCCGATACAGATACTTATGGTAAACCTCGTTACCGACGGAATACCCGCTATCGCTTTGAGCTTTGACCCTCCGCAGGACGACGTTATGAAAAATCCCCCTCGAAAGCGCGATGAATCCGTTTTTTCCGGCGGCCTCGCCTCAACTATAATCACAAGAGGGATATTGCTCGGCCTTTCCGTGCTCACCGCGTTTACATTCGTGCTCAAAACTTCGCAAAGCATAGAAAGCGCAAGGACTGCCGCATTTATGACTCTCGTATTCACACAGCTCCTCCATGTTTTTGAATGTAAAAGCGAAAACCGTTCTCTTTTTACGATAAATATTCTGAACAATGTGAAGCTGATTTTCGCCGTTATACTTTCGGCGGCCATAATTTTCATTTCGGTATACGTTCCGGCTTTTCAGGTGATTTTCGGCACCGTTCCGCTTTCCGGAAGCGAGCTTATCGCCGTTTTTGGCTGTACCGCCGCGATACCGCTTATTTCCTCGGTTATTTCTCTTTTGAAGAACGGAAAATAGCAAATTTCGCTTGACAAAATATTTATTTGTTATATACTGAATAGAGAATAATAAAAGTGGGGGAATTTATATGTACGAAGAGGTCAAAAAACTTGCCGAAACTCTCGGCTTCGATAAATGCGGCGAACTTCCCGGAAGACTCGTTCCCTGCGACAAAACCTTGCGTCGTTTCTGTGAACAGAATCTTTGCGGTATGTATCACAGTAGCTATATGTGCCCTCCTGCCGAAGGCGCTGCCGAAACACTTATCGCAAAAATACATAACTGCAAAAACGTCATGGTTTTGCTCCATGAATATGCCTGCCCGGATATGAGCAAATATATGGACGCCCAGATTTCTCATGAGCGCCGCAGCCAGCTCCTTTGGAAATCCATGCAGAAGCTCGGCTATACCGAAAAGAATTCAAGAGTTCTTACCGTTGGCGGTTGCCACCTTTGTGAAGAATGCGGAATCAAAACCGGCGAGCCCTGCCGTCATCCCGATACCGCCTGCCCTTCCGTAAGCGGCTACTGCATTGAGTGCGACAAGCTTGCTGAAGCAGTCGGTCTTTCCACACAGGCGGAAAACGGCGGACTTGTATTTATGACTCTTGTCCTTCTCAAATAATAAAGACAAAAAATAAGACCGGATTTCGTTCCGGTCTTTTTTTATATTCATTTTTCAGCTCTTGGATATGGCTCTTTCTCATCGGTAAGTCCTGCAAGATAATCCATACTTGTTCCGAGGGCTTTTGCTATTCTTATGCACTGCTCAAAAGTGTAGTACCGCTTTCCGCTTTCGAGTTTTGAATAGTCGCTTTGATCTATTCCTGTTAAAATCTGCATTTTTATTTGAGTATAGCCGCGTTCTTTTCTTAAATCTTTAAGTCGTCCCATAATTTTCACCTCTGTGAATATTATGCCCGTTTGACCTATTGACTTTATGGTTAAATTGACCTATTATATAATTAAAGTTAAAAGGAGGTCAAATTTTATGAAAAAAACAGCGGTATTTTTAGTTTGCATTTTGATATTGCTACTATGTGGGTGCTCCGCTCTTTCCGGCACTTCATCATTTCTGAATGAGGTCAGCGCCGGTAATTACCTAAAAGCTCAGGAAATCTATGAGAAAAGCATTTTCGGTAATATGCAGTCGGAAGTTGAAGTAGAGGAAGCCCTTATTAAACTCATTCAGGATTCAATAGACAGCTACAACAACGGAAATATTGAATATGAACAGTCATACAGCACTATTGCAACCGTTGAAAAAGTCGAAGTAATAGACTATTATGAAACCCAAAACGCCTATTACGAACTTGAAAATCTCAAAAATTCAAAAGCCGCATACAATGCCGCGGAAAAGCTCCTTGCTGACGGATATTATGAGGACGCAATTTTAAATTATTCCAATGTGCTCAGAGATGACAGCAATTACAGCGATGCTCAGGAAAAGATCAAAACAGCAACAAGCTATATAATTTCCGAAGTAACCGAAAAAGTTGCGGAAATGCAACAATCGAAAGATTACAGCGGTGCTTTGGAACTTATAAACAAAACTCTTAACTCCGTTGATGCGGAGATTGAACTCGGCGCGCTACGAAACCAAATATCCGCCGAATGTCTTAATAATGCCATTGATGAAGCCGCCGCCGCCTTTTCAAACGGCAAAGACTATGAAAGCGCCATAAAAATAATAACCGCGGCAATGAATGTAATCGGAGAAGATTCAAGGCTCACCGCCGAACTCGAAAAATATCAAAGCTATATACCGATAGCGCTGACGACATTGGAACCATATACAACAACATATATACGTATAACATCTGATAACACTGATGTTATTCAAGATGTAAACGGAAACAGATATACTGATGTTTTTTATAATTGTGGAAATAATGCGGATTTAGAAGATGAGGGAAAAATTGAATACTACATAAATGGGCAATATTCAAATTTATGTGGCACACTTTATTTACCCTATTTGGCTCGCGGAACAGAATCTCCCAAAATTCCTTCCACTTTCAAAATTTATGGAGATGGTATTCTCCTTTATGAAGCGCCAAAATTCAAAATGGGAGTTACAGAACCACTTAATTTTTCTGTCAACATATCTAATGTGCAAGCTTTGAAAATTATTATTCTTGGCAGAGCCGGCACATCATATTGGTCAGATGATCCTGTCGTTTGTGCTACAAATTTAATGCTCAGCAAATAAGGAGGTAATTTTATGAAACGTATATTTGCAATTTTATTATGCCTTTTGCTCACTTGCTTTATTTTCACAGCTTGTGAAAGCTCTGGAAAAGCTATGGAAGTGCCTGACTCATATATCACTACATATATTGAGAAAAAATGCTATGAAGAATACGAAGATTTTTCAAGAATGAATATCTCTTCAGAGCATAGCTACGATTCAGAAACTCATATTGACACAGTTTTAGTAACCCTTGTAGAGGAAGGATATTATGGCTCTCGTAGCCGCCAATTAGAACTGAAATATCAATACGATAAGAGCTCTGATTTATGGAATCTATTTTACACAAGCGGATGGCCGTATGTGAACGACTGCATAATCACTTTAAACGATAGCGTTCTTGGAGAATATGACTTTGATGCTGGAGATTACACCAATTTTGATGGCACTTTTCATTTGAACATCTTATCATTTAGTTTAACAAGCATAAAAGTTGACTGCTCTGCTAACGGCCCATGCACTTATCAACGTTGGGGAAGTAAATCCGAAAATATATCTATGGAAAGTTCTGGAACATACGAACTTTACCACCTTTTTGGCGAAGGTTACTTTATTATAGATATGGTTCCCCCTGACGGTTGGTATGCTCACGATAATATGTCTTACATAAATAAAGATTGCATTGAGGTTGACGTGTATATTGATATAGATGAGGGTATCCATATAACAGTTTATGATAGCATCTTTCACGACTAAAAAATATAATAAAAGTTAGCTTTTGAAATTGATATAGTACACAAAATGAGCACCGCATTTTTACGGTGCTCATTGTTTTTCACGTTTTCATAAATTCCGGCACGGTCATTTTGCCTTCGCTTACCGCAAGAAACTTTCCGTAGTATTCCGCAATGGTCATCATCGCGCAATCCACCATATAATCATAAACCGCCGGAGAAATTTTGCTTCCCATATAGGACTCGGCAATTTTGAACATAACATTTCCGCTTGAGATATCGTAATCGAAGCTTCCGTTTGCCATTCCGCTCGTCGCGATAGTCGTTACCATGGCGCCGTCGATACGCTTTCCGCTTCCGAAATTTACCGGAAGCATTGCCATTATCCTCAAAGTTTCTCTGTTTACCTCCGCTTTCGCGATAAACTTTATCTCGATATTATCGCTCTTTATGATGAAAAACGCCACAAGGTTTTCATCGTCTTTATTGAAGCGGCAATCGTTGGATTTGAGATACTCGCAAAAGCCCTCGAATATTTCTTTGCTCTTTTGAAGTTTATCTTCCATCTTTATTCCTCCCCGGCGCTTGCTTCTTTAATAAAGTCATTGAGCGTTAAAAGCCCGTTCGCAATTGCCATAAGCTTGCTTATATTGCTGTCAACAGTCGTATAGGCGCAAAAGAGCATATAGCTGAAAAGGTCGCCGCTGAGTTCGCTTTCGATGAAGCTGTTGGCAAGCTTATAGGCAAGGCGGCCGCTTACTATATCGAAATCGAAATTGCCTTCGCCCAAAGTTGCGTTTACATAGCTTACGGCAACCGCAACGTCAAGGCGTTTATCCTCCTTTACGATGACCGGAAACGGAATAAACACCCTCACAAGGCTCTGTTCGGAATATATACGCATGAGCACGTCGATAGTTCCGCTTCTTCCATTGAGCTTGGTACTGATGCTCAAATTTTCTTCATCTTTATTGAATACGAGCTTCTTTTCCTCAAAGGTATCGCAGAGGGTTTTGTAGGACTTTTTCGCAAGCTCAATTTTTTCTTTTTCGGTCAAAGGTATCTCCTCCCGCTCCGTTATTACGAAATAATTTTATCATATTTTGCCGAAAAAGTAAAGGCAGAGTAAATTGCCCTGCCCTTTTTGTTAAATCTTTGAAAGCTGTTTTTCGGTAATTCCGGGATAGAGCTTTTTCATCTGCTCAACAATGCGCTCCCTCGATTTTTCCGGAGATTCGATATACTCGCTTGCCACGTAATCGCTTCCCCAGATATGCTCCGGCTTTGAATACACCGCGACTGCCCAACCGTAAGGCTCGCCCCGTTTATTGAGCCGCTGTTTGAAATCCCTTACGCAAAGGTACATTTCCATTTGAAGCGCGGTAAGAACGCCTTCGAAATTCTTTTCTCCGTCCTTGCCGAAGCCGGAAAGCTCTTTAAGTTTATTTGAGAATATCTCCGAACCGTTATCGAAATTATCCATAATTTTCTTTTGACGCAAAGACGCTTTTTCGTCATCCCAAAGAGCATCGAAATCGTAGCCGTCGCGCCTGTAATTTATAAAATGCGGAAGCCATTCTTTTGAAATGAATGCCGCCTTTTTATCGAAAAACTTTCCGTAGGCGATATTGCCCTCCGCCGCTATTATCTTCCGCCATTTCCAGGGATCGCAAAGCTCGTCTCCGCTCCACCAATAGGCACTTTCGGTGTGCTCCTCAACGGAAAAACCGGGTATATCGTTTTTGAAAAGCGGCAGAAAACCGACTTTTTCGATATACGCCGAAAGCTCCTTTGCGGTATGTATGCAATTCGGATCGTCCTTCGAAAGCCCGCACATTATCCAAACTCCGTTTTCGTTTCCCATTCCTGCACCTCCGTAAATTCGTATATCAATTATTTATCTTTGAAAAAGGGCATCTTTTTCCGATACATTGGTTATTCTGATGAGAACGGCTACATACTACTTTCGGTTTTTCCATCTCAATACCGGTTTTCTCTTTTACAAAATCTACCGCCGCGAGAATTGACAGATATGAATCCCGTTTACAGCATCTCGGTCCGCCGATTTTTCCGATCTCCGCAAGCGCCCTTGAAGTCATCTGATTTGACAGAGCGAAAGGCGTTATCTCAAGCGGCGTTGATTTCGTTATGACGGAAACAAACATTCCCGCGCTTATACCCGCGCCGCAAGCTCCCCAAAAACCGCAGGCGCCGCCGGGAACGCTTCTTCCCCTACTCTGCATTTCGGCAAGCGCTTCTTTCAGATCTATATCTCCGCCCGCGTTTCTGTACGCCGTTAAAAGCGCCGAACCTACCATAACGTGATGTTCCGGCCCGTGCATATGGCAAAAGGGCTGATCCATCATTTTTTCAATGATTTCTATCGGATTTTTTGAAGTTTCATCAAGACAAATACCTATTATCGTATCAATTCCGCGGGTATGGCAGTCTCCGCAAACGTAATGACCTTTAACGCACCTCGTTTTGCTTGATTCGACCTTATGGCAAATCGAACATTCCATTATTTCGTCTTTTTCAAGATATTCAAGCGGCGCTTTGCAAATAAGACATTCTTCTGCCATTGAGCACGACCTCCAGACATTTATGCAGATTTTTTCAAGCACGGAAATTTCATGGAACATTCTCCGTGGATTTTGATCTATTGATTTTGTTATAACATAATTTTCTCAATTTTTCAATCACCTAAATAAAAAAGAGCACCGCAAAAGCAATGCTCTTTTTTGATTTCCGGTAATTAAGCTTTTTGAGATGATTCCAAATCAGCGATAAACTCATCAATAATATTTTTTTTGACGTGCTGCATTACGACGATATGGGAAAGCTCTCCGCCGTATTCCGGAATATAACCGTTTGCGAGCATATATTTCCGGCGGATCCATTCCGGCACACGTTTGCAAAATACCGTATTGCTGTAATCCAGTTTCCATGCCGGATAACCGATCTCATCAAACCTTTGTTTAAGATACTCTGTGTTTTCAAGCATCTCTTTTGCTTCTTCTTTTAATTTGTCAAATCCGACGTGATTTAACAACCAATAGAATTTCAAAGGCGTAAGGCCGCTTCTGGAGCAGTTTATAAGCGGCATATCATTGTTGAGGTAAGTAACCTTGGTGGCTCTTTGTGCTTTCAAAACGTCCTGTCTGCTCAAGAACAAACCGCAGGGTTCATCAATTCCGAAAAACTTGTGTCCGCTTATGGCGATGGAGTCATAGCCCTGTTTTTCCATATTGACCATATCTTTAAATTCTGTAAACGGGAAATATCCACCGAACAGCGCGGCATCAAGATGCTTATAAACAGCAACAGGTTTTACTTCGTCCAATACTTTTTGGATCGCGGCCTGGTCATCTGTTGCGCCCATAAACGTTGAACCTATGGCGAAAACAATCAACGCAGGTCTTGTGGGATCAAGATTTTTTCTTAAAGATTCCGGATCCATACGTCCTTTGTCATCATAATCTATCATTCTGGTTTCAAGATTCTGTACATCGCATATACGGGATGAGGAGTAATGAGCTTCTTTAGAAATATACGCAATAGGAAGCATACCGGTTTCTTTCTGGAGCTTCTTCGCGCCGAAATAGATTCCGTGCATATTGCCGTCCGTACCGCTGTTACAGATAAATCCCCATTCCTGACCTTTCGGAATACCATATAGCGGAGCAAAAGTTTGAATTACTTCTCTCTCGATAAGAGTTGAGTTCAAAAGCAACTGCTCACTATCGTAAGGATTTCCTACATTGTTAATCGCGATATCGCACAGTCCGGTCTTGTTGTACCATTCGCCGAATCCCTCAACATTTGGGTAACGGCAAACCGGATATCCAATGCAATAATCAACTTTTTGATAATAATTTTTTACAAGTTCAACGAGTTTTGCTTCAGTTTCCATTTTCTTACCTCAATATGTTTTAACTGTTATAACTATACTATATCATTTATAAGAAGATTTTTCAATAAAATATTGCCGTATATTACTAAAAAATGATGAAATAAACTATGAGAAATTGCTCGTTAAAAGCTAACAAGTTTTACAATTGATACTAATGACAATTTATCTTGTTTTTTTATATATAAAAAAACGGCTGCCGAAGCAACCGTTGTTTTTCATTCTATTTTTTAATTTCGTTTATAAAATCCGCAAGCTTAATCTGTTCGGTTTCAGATAATTTTTCAAGTGCTGAAAGTAATATTGGACTGATTTTATTATAATCTTCCGAAAAAAATACCTGTAAACTGATATCAAGCGCGTCACAAATATAATGTAACATTTCAACAGTAGGATTCTTTATTCCAAGTTCAATATTTCTTAAGTAACTTTGAGATATTCCTGCTAAATTAGCTAATTTATTTGTAGTCATATTTTTTGAAATTCTTAATTCTGTTATTCTTTCCGAAACATTCATACTATTCCTCCAATTATTATTCTTTGAATAGTATAATTCCTAAAGATATAAAATATTACATTTATAGTGTTGACTACATAGCTTTATAGTGCTATAATATTTACACTATAAAGTTTATTTGTAGCAATTCTTTCTGAGGAGGACTAATTTATGAAAAGAAAAGGTGAAGCAATAGGTAGTGGAACCGGATTTTTGGCGGGAGCAGCCGCAGGAGCAAAGATAGGCTCAAGTCTCGGAATTGCTTTTGGTGGTCCAATAGGTGCAATTGCCGGAACTATCCCGTGTGCAATTATAGGTGGAATTTTATTTGGTTTAACCGGAAACAAAATTGGAAGTGAAATAGATAGAAAAAATGAAAATAAATAAAACAATATATCACTACAAAATCAATCTTTTGATTTTGTAGTGATACTACTAGATAATATAGAGGTATATCCTATGTATGAAAGAAAGAATTATTTAAAACGTGCCTTTTATCATATTATGAAAATGGAGATGAAAAAAAACAAACTTATTGCTTATGATGGATACAAACTTGACAACGAAAAACTCGGACAAGCATTCGCAAAAGGTGAAATTTTTGATAATAGCATTATATTTATTGAAAACGGAACATTGCACCTTGCTCCAGACTTCTTTAAACTTAAGTCAAAAGAGAGGGATGCTATAATAGAATATAAGTGCCAAAATATTAACGACTGATATATTATATCTGTTAACATATATTTCAAACGATCTTATTGCGTAAAACAAACGGCACTATATAATAAGATATCATATGAACAAAACAATCGATAAAAAAGAGCACCTGCCGAAGCAAGTGCTCTTTTTGGCTCCCCCTGTCGGGCTCGAACCAACGACCCTGCGGTTAACAGCCGCATGCTCTGCCAACTGAGCTAAGGAGGAAAGTAAAAAGCGTAGCTCAAGAAGAACTACGCTTAGTGCCGGCATCGACCTATTTTCCCAGGA
>JAZLFU010000058.1:0-2497 GCA_045615915.1 Oscillospiraceae bacterium | reverse complement strand
ATATTTTCCTCATTGAGTACGGCGCCGCCTCCGGTTGCAATTACAGCGCCGCTTTTTAGCGAAAGCTTTTCAGCCGTAATTCTTTTTTCCTCTGCCCGGAAAAAATCTTCGCCGTTTTCGGAAAATATATCGGAAACGCTTTTTCCGTTTGCTTTTTCGATTTCCGTATCTGAATCATAAAAATTTCTTCCGAGCTTTTCCGAAAGAATTTTTCCCACCGTTGTCTTTCCGCAGGAGGGCATACCGATAAGAACGATATTTTGTTTTTCTTTGAGCAGTTTTTTATAAATTTCTCCGGCAGGCATTTTTGAAGCGAAGCCGAAAAGTTCCGCCGATTTTACCGCCTGGGAAACGAGCATATAAAGTCCGCCCGCGAAAGGTATTCCGAGTTTTTTCGCTTCGCAGATGAGATTTGTATTTATAGGATTATATATAATATCTATCACTCCGGAAAGCTTTTTGAATTTTTTTAAATCAACGGGAGTTTCGTCAATATTCGGCGATGTTCCGCAGGGAGTAGCGTTTATAATGATATCCGTATCGGAATATTTTTCATACGCTTCTTCGTATGAGATATCTCCTTTTCCATTACGGCTTACTTTCAGTATACTTTTTGCGCCGAGCTTTTCCGAAACGTATACCGCGGTCTTTGAAGTTCCGCCGGTTCCCAAAATGAGAACGGATTTCCCGCAAAGTGATATTCCGCTTCGTTCTATGAGCGAAGAAAGTCCGTAAAAATCCGTATTGTACCCAATGAGCTTTCCGCTTTCGTTTATGACCGTATTTACCGAGCCTATCGCTTTTGCTTCGGCGGAAACTTCATCGAGAAATGGGATGACCGTTTCTTTGTACGGTATGGTTACGTTTATTCCTTTGAAGTTTCTTTCGGAGAAAAATTCGGGAAGCTCCTCGGAGGAAAGCTCTTTGAGTTCGTATTCGTAGTCTCCGATTTTTTTGTGTATTTCCGGCGAAAAGCTGTGGGAAAGGCTTTTGCCGATAAGCCCGTATTCCATATCAGCCACCGAGGAAATCCGTTCCGAAACGTCTTGCCAGTAAATCGGCAATGACTATTGCGGCGGCGCAATCGAAGATTACAGGCATACGGGTTACTATTGCGGAATCGTGTCTTCCATGTACGGCGATTTCGGTTTCCGCCATATCGGAGATATTTACGGTGGACTGGGCCTTTGCTATTGACGGAGTGGGCTTTACTGCCGCACGGAAAATAACGGGCATACCGTTCGTTATTCCGCCGTTGATTCCGCCGTTATTGTTTGACTTCGTGTATATTTTGCCATTTTTTATACAAAAAGTATCGTTTGCGGCACTTCCTGTCATATCGGAAAAACCGAATCCCGCTCCGAACTCGATTCCCTTTACTGCCGGAATACTGAAAATCATATGGGAGATTTCGCTTTCAACACTGTCGAAAAACGGTTCGCCCATTCCGGCGGGGAGTCCGATTATTGCGGTTTCTATTCTTCCGCCTATACTGTCGCAGGAATCTTTCGCTTCAATTACGGCGGCTTTCATTTTCTCGGCGACGCTTTCGTCAAGAACCACAAAGTCCTTTTCACTGAGCGCTTTTACGTCGTTTTCGATATCCTGAAATTCGCGGTCGAAAACCTTTCCGCATGAGAGAATATGGCTTCCGATGAATATGCCTTTCCGTTCAAGGGCATATTTCGCAATACTTCCGGCGGCGACTAAACCGGATGTAACTCTTCCGCTGAAATGGCCTCCGCCGCGTTTATCCTGATATCCGTGGTATTTCATTTCCGCGGTGTAATCGGCGTGGCCCGGCCGGAGAAGATTTTCGATATCGGAATAGGCGGCGCTTTCCGTATCTTCATTCGGAATTACTATCGTTATGGGCGTTCCGGTCGTAAAGTTGTTATAAACTCCGCTCAATATTTCGAATTTATCCGGTTCGCGTCTTTGGGTAGAGATCTCCGGAATTCCGCGGCGCTTTGAGAGAGCAGTTCCGATTATATCGTCATAGAAAGGGATACCAGGCGCGATTCCGCAAAGGGTTGCTATTATCGCTTTCCCGTGGCTTTCGCCGGAAAGGGTTAAGCTTATGCAGTTTCCGAAAACGTCATTCATCTTTGGTATCTCCTTTCTTTATTCTGCCGATTATTTCTTCCGGTGAGAGAAGCTCGAAATGATATTTTCCGATATCATCACAGATAACCGTGTTTATTTTATCTCCATCCGATTTCTTATCGTGCCCGATAACGGGGAGCAGTTCATTGGGATTTCCGTTCCATTCCGTCGGAAGTCCGAGCTTTTTGAGAACGGATTCAATGCGTTTTGCCGTTTCCTTTTCACACATTGGGAGCATACCTATCGCTACACATTCGCCGTGCAGAAGTCCGGAGACGCTTTCTACGGCGTGGCCTACGGTGTGTCCGAAGTTGAGCACCCGACGAAGTCCGCTTTCGTGCTCATCCGCGGAAACGATTTTTTGCTTTGCGATTACCGAGTGGGTTATTAT
>JAZLFU010000057.1:0-7250 GCA_045615915.1 Oscillospiraceae bacterium | reverse complement strand
GTCATCGGGCGGAAATAGGAACGAAGGTAGACGTTAAAAATGATATCATTACCATTGATGACGTTGAAATAAAAACCGCATCGGGAGAAAAGCTTTGGTACATTGCATTAAATAAGCCAAGGGGTTTTGTTACAACAACTTCCGACGAACTTGGAAGAAAGTGCGTTATGGATCTTGTAGGCGATATATCGGCGAGAGTGTATCCCATTGGGAGACTTGACAGAAACAGCGAAGGCCTTATACTTATGACAAATGACGGAAATTTTGCCAATATGGTAATGCATCCGAGCGGTAATATCACGAAAATTTACAGAGTTACCGTCAGAGAAAACGTCAACGAGGAAGACCTTATAGAGCTTTGTACCGGAGTAAAGATAGATTCGGGTGTTACTGCTCCGGCACAGGTAACTGTTCTTGATAAATCTGAAGACAGAACGGTGCTCCAATTTGCAATAAATGAGGGCAAAAACCGCGAAATAAGGAAAATGTGTGAAGCCGTTGGAATAACTGTAATAAGGCTTAAAAGAGTTGCTATCGGGCCTATTAAATTAGGTATGCTACAGCAGGGAAAATGGCGCGAGCTTACAAAGGAAGAACTTACTGCTATAAGAACGGTATCGAAGAAAGGCGTTCAGACTGTTGATACTGCAAAAAATGATAACAGCAACAAGAAGCGTAAAACGTTTAAAAGAGGAATATAAAAATAAAAAAGACAGTCCCCAAACGGACTGCCTTTTTTTAAACTGTTTAAATTATTTTACGTAAATTGTAAGAGCATAAACAGCGAGGGTAACAACAAAGAAAACGATTGCAAGATATTTAGTAATCTTTGCAAGCTTTGCATCGTTGCTTCTTTCGTTTGCGCTCATACCTGCGGAACCTTTTCCACCGAGAGCAGCCATACCGTTTGCTTTGCTTTCCTGCAAAAGAACGGCAATGGTAATAAGTACACAAGTTATAATAAGAAGAATACTTCCGATAATTTCATAAACGCTCATTTATAAACCTCCAATAATATATACACATATATAGCTATATTATAATAACATAGCATTTGACAATTTGCAAGAGCTTTTTTCAATTTTAGTAAAAAATATGGTTTGATTTTCCACGTATTATTGTATTACATTATGAAACAATGATAATAGTTATTTGATTCAAATAAAATCCAAGCGTTTGCCTTTGAAAATATAAGTTTGAAGCAAATAACTTTTATTGCGGACGGTTTAAGTTAAGCCGTCCGCATTTGCATTTTATACAAAATCGGGGATATCGTCAGAATCAGGATATTCAACAAATCTATCCTCATATTTTCCGGTTATCATATCATTGAGTTTTTCACGGCGGGGATAAAATACTTTGAAAGCAGAAAATACCGCAAACACCACAATAAGAGGATAGATATATTTCATTGCTTTGCTTGTTGAAATTCCAAAGATAATTCCGAGGGAAAGGACAAGCATTTCGCACCAGAAAAAATCCTTGTAATCGAAATCCTCAACGATGTCTGAAAATCTGTCAAACCACTTTCTGAATAATGCGCACATAATTTTTTCTCCTTTCAATAGTACATTAATTTATAAACTTATTTGTTCAAAAAGATCTCCGTCTTTCGGAATTGCTCCCGCGGCAGGCAAATTTCTCGTTCTGAACCTATGAGCATTTTCGAGCATTGTTTCTTCAAATATCTTTACTCCGGAAACAACAGAGCCTTTTTTAAGCGTCATAACCGATACGCCTTGAGTATCACGGGTGGATTTCGAAGGAATTGCGCCGGAATGCATAAGCAAAATTCTTCCGGAAGATGAAGAAATAAGATATTCTCTGTCTTCTTCGGAGCGGAAACACGCAACTAAAGGCGATTTATCATAGTAAGCACCTATAAGCTTTTTACGTTTGGTTTTTGTTTCATAAGATGACAAAGGAACTTTAGCAACTTTTCCGTTCTCAAAAAAGAATAACATAAATCCGGTGTATTTTTCAATAACCGCCATATAAACTACACTTTCGTTTTCATCAAAACCAAGCTTCGACGGAATGTAATCACCCAATACGCTTGCTTTTGTATCGTCAAAATCGGAAGCGCATGATTTATATACTTGTTGTTTGTTGCTGAAAAAGAGAAGATCAACATTATTGTGGCTTTCAACTGCCATAATTATTTGGTCGCCCTCTTTAAGCTTTTGTTCACCCGACATACGAAGAGATTGAGGAGTAATTTTTTTGAAATACCCTTCGCTGGTGAAAAAGAGGTTAACGGGATAATCCGGAATTTCATCTTCGGGTTCGGGTTCTGAAGTTTCATTTACGTATATTATTTCGCTTTTGCGAGGCTGATCGTATTTTTTGCTTACTTCTTTAAGCTCATCTACTATTATATTATCTATTTTGCTCGGATTTGCAAGTATTGATTCCATTTCAGAGATATCGCGAAGCAAATCGTCAATTTCTTCGGTGCGCTTGAGAATATATTCTCTATTGAGATGGCGGAGCTTTATTTCAGCAACGTATTCGGCCTGTACCTGGTCAATTCCGAAACCTATCATAAGGTTAGGAACAACTTCATTTTCGCTTTCCGTTTCTCTTACTATTTTTATGGCTTTGCCAATATCAAGAAGTATTTTTTGAAGTCCTTTAAGAAGATGCAGTTTGTCTTTTTTACCTTTTAAATCAAAATAAATTCTTCTTTTGATACATTCTTTCCTAAACGCAAGCCATTCGATTAGTAATTGCCTTACTCCGAGTACCATAGGAGCACCGCCAATAAGCACATTAAAGTTAGCTGAAAAACTATCCTCCATCGGAGTTGAACGATAAAGCTTTTGCATAAGCGCATCGGGATCAACTCCACGCTTTATGTCTATTGCAAGTTTCAGACCGGAAAGGTCGGTTTCATCGCGCATATCGGAAATTTCGGTTATTTTGCGTACTTTTACAAGCTCAACCATCTTTTCCATTATGGCTTCTATTGTTGTGGTTGAAGGAATTTCCGTTACTTCAATGCAGCGGTTTTCGGAATCGTAGCGGTATTTTGCTCTTACTCTTACGCTTCCTCTTCCGGTTTCATATATTTTAGAAAATTCCTCCGGATCGTAAATTATCATTCCGCCTCCGGCAAAATCCGGAGCAGGAAGAGTTGATAAAATATCGTGATCGGGATTTTTTATAAGTTTTATAGTGGTATCGCAGATTTCGGAAAGACGGAAAGGACAGATTTGTGATGCCATACCTACGGCGATACCGACATTGTAGTTTACGAGAATGGAAGGAAAGGTTACGGGGAGCAGGGAAGGCTCCTTCATTGTATTATCATAGTTGTCGACAAAATCGACGGTATCACGGTCGATATCGCGGAAAAGCTCGGAAGCGATTTTGTCGAGCTTTACTTCGGTATATCTTGAAGCAGCGCACATCATATTTCTTGAATACGCTTTACCGAAGTTACCTTTACTGTCAACCCATGGATGGAGAAGCGCGGAATATCCTCTTGACATACGCACCATCGTGTCATAAATTGCCATGTCTCCGTGAGGATTGAGCTTCATAGTTTGTCCGACTACGTTAGCGGATTTAGTCCTTGCCGAGCCGAGAAGTCCCATTTTATACATTGTATAAAGGAGCTTTCTGTGGCTCGGTTTAAATCCGTCTATTTCGGGAATAGCACGGCTTACTATTACACTCATCGCATAGGGCATATAGTTTTGTTCGAGCACGTCTACTATCGGCTGGTCGACTACTATGCCTGCGTTTTCAAAATTTGCCTTTTGGCTTGTTTTGGGTTGTTCTTTTTCGATTTTCTTTTTAGCCATTTTTTCCCTTCCCGGTAATTATTTGTGATATTTTCCTCCGGTGGATATTTGAAACGCTCTGTAAATCTGTTCCAAAATAAGCACTCTGGAAATTTGATGAGTAAAAGTCATTCTTGAAAGTGAAAGCTTTAGTTTTGCTTTGTTTTTTATTTTGTTGCTCAAACCGTAGGAACCTCCGATTACAAAGCAAAGCTCACTTGCGCTTTCGTTTGCCATAAGAGAAACAAGTTTTTCTGAGAAATCCTCTGAAGAAAGAATATCTCCTTCAATACACATTGCGACTATTGCGGCATTTGACGAAATTTTTGAAAGCAATGAATCGCCTTCTGCTTCAATACAGCGTTCTATTTCAGCTTTTGACGGAGAATCGGGAAGCTTATATTCGTTTACTTCCGTTATTTTAAGCTTGCAATAAGCCGAAAGACGCTTTTCGTATTCTGAAACCGCTTCACGCAAATATTTTTCTTTAAGATTGCCAACGCAAACAATATTTATTGTACGCATTTTTTCTCCTTAAAGTGTTATATTTTCGGATAATTCCGCTCTTGGTGCGGCAAAAATCATATAATCTTTATCTTTCCTTATCCCTGCCATAGAAAGCTCCGAAACGGAAGTTTCAACGGCAAGTTCCGGAATGTTATTTTCTTTGCTTAAATGGCCTAAAATAATATGCTCGGTGCCGCTTTTAATGAGTTCCGGCAAAAATGCGGCGCAATCGGTATTGGAGAGATGCCCGACAGAGCTTGCAATTCTTCTTTTCAGGCTATATGGGTACGGCCCCATTTTGAGCATCATATCATCGTAATTGGATTCTATGAGCACCGTATTGCTTCCCAAAATGCAGTTTTTAGCATCATCAGTTATGTATCCGGTATCTGTGCAGACAGATATTTTTTTACCGCTTGGAAGAGATATTGCAAATCCGAGACTTCCAACGCTGTCATGGGAAGTTTTGAACGGCTTTACCATCATATTTCCGATAAGTTCACCGTTCATATCAATAGGGTTTAATACGGCTTTTCCATTTACAATATTGTTATTTATCAGATATTTGAGAACCTCCGGAGAAGCATAAACAGGAACATTTAAATGTTTTAAGAGCACCGAAAGACCGTTTATATGGTCGGTATGTTCGTGTGTCAGGATGATCCCGGAAATATTTTCCGTGGAAATGTTTTTTGAAGAAAGCCCGGCGGCGATTCGGCGAAAGCTTATCCCGCAATCAATAAGTATTCCGAAATTTTCGGAATTGATAAAATATGAGTTTCCTGCGCTTGAGCTTGCAAGAGTAAAAAAATCCGTCAAATTTCTGTACCTCCGAAAATAGAATAGCGGAGCGGTTTTATAATTTAAACTGCTCCGCAAAAGCTAAATCAGACAACAGAATATGAAGAACTTTCCGGTACAGTAACGCGTTCAATATCTGCGCCGAGATTACGCAATTTATCAACAAGATTGGTGTATCCACGTTCAATGTGATGAATTTCTTCAATTTCGGTTACACCTTTTGCGGCCAATCCGGCAATTACCATAGCGGCTCCCGCACGGAGATCTGCCGCGCGTACCGAAGCGCCGGAAAGGTGGGGAACACCCTGGACTACCGCGACCTTTCCGTCTACGGAAATGGAAGCGCCCATTCTGCAAAGTTCGGATATGTATTTGAATCTGTTATCCCATACGCCTTCCGTAACTATGCTCGTTCCTTCTGAAATAGCAAGAAGCGTTGTCATCTGCGGCTGCATATCCGTTGGAAAACCGGGATAGGGCATTGTTTTTACGTTTACGTGTTCAAAATGGTCAACTTCTCCCGAAACACGGATACAATCATCGTATTCTATTACGGAAGCGCCTGTTTTTACGATTTTTTCCGTAATCGCTTCAAGATGTTTGGGAATAACTCCGCTTATGAGTACGTTTCCTCTTGTTGCGGCGGCGGCAATCATATATGTTCCGGCTTCGATTTGGTCGGGAATTATCGAATAATTCGCTCCGTGGAGTTTTTCAACGCCGTGGATCTTTATTACGTCTGTTCCCGCACCTCGTATATCAGCGCCCAGCGAGTTGAGAAAGTTGGCGAGGTCAACGATATGAGGCTCTTTTGCAACGTTTTCAAGTATTGTAAGACCTTTCGCACGAACGGCGGCAAGGATTACGTTTATTGTTGCTCCAACTGAAACAACGTCAAAATAAATATGATTTCCGACAAGTTCATCACAATTTATTGAAACGGAGCCATGGCCAATATTTACGTTTGCTCCAAGAGCTTCAAATCCTTTTATATGCTGGTCTATCGGGCGGACTCCGAAATCACATCCGCCGGGGAGCGGTACGTTTGCCTCACCGCAGCGACCGAGGAGCGCACCGAGAAAATAATATGATGCGCGAAGCTGCCTCGCAAGATCTTCCGGAACTTTATGTGAATTTATATTGCTCGTGTCGATGAATACAGAAGTATTGCTTACTATTCTTACGGTTGCACCCATAAGAGTGAGCATATCATAGAGCGTATAAACATCGCTGATATCGGGAATGTTTTCAAGCATACACGGTCCGTTTGCCAATATCGTTGCGGGAATAATGGCAACAGCGGCATTTTTTGCTCCGCTTACCTGAACTTCTCCGCGAAGAGGATTTCCACCTTTTATCACAAATTTATCCAAAACTCTATCACCCTAATTTTGTTATTATATTATGTAATAATTTATTTATCCATTATAACATATGCAGGAAAAAAATTAAAGAGATATTTTAATTAAATATATATAAAATTATTTTTTCTAAAAAACAGGTGCAGCTATAATGGCAAAGTTCCGTAAGGCAGTTTTTTGAAGAGTAGGTGTAATCCCGACAAATCGGGGTTACACCTTTCTTCATTTCACGCCACATATCTGAATTTTTGAGGATTTTTCTTAATTTCCTCCATCATTGCCTTTATTTCCTTTTCGTCCGGAATATCCATCATTCCAATAACGGAAAAGCAAATATCAACCTTTACATGACAATGACCGTCGTATTTGTCATTGTTGTGGACTTCAATGCGCTCAATAAGTGAATGAACAAGTCCGGAGGTCAATTCCCTTACTTCCGTGATTTCCCGAACGGTTTTCAGAAGCAGACGGAGATCAACGGTTTTCTGTTCGGCGTTTTGCAATTCGGCTTTTGCATTTTCAACTTCCGCCATCAGTGTTTTCTGCTCTTTCTCATATTTTGTCATCATACGCTGATAGCGGTAGTCCTGCACATGCCGAAGAACACGGTCTTCATACAAGTTCTCAATCAGTCGGTCAATTTCCTCAATGCGTTTTTCCCCGGTTTTGACAGCTTGCTGTAACCGCTGATATTCTGCCTGACGAACAGAGTCGTGTTTCTTAGCCAGCATATACAGAAATACCGGTTCATAACAGCGGACAAAGTCAACGAAATCGCTGATTGCTTGCAAAA
>JAZLFU010000056.1:0-1769 GCA_045615915.1 Oscillospiraceae bacterium | reverse complement strand
ATTCAACAGAACTCGGCGGTTACAAAGAGATTTCCTTTTCCGTTGAGGGCGAGGGCGTTTTCGGTAGATTCCGTTTTGAAAGCGGAACTCATAGGGTACAGCGTGTTCCCACAACGGATTCCCAGGGTAAGATACAGACTTCCGCGGTTACGGTAGCGGTTTTGCCCGAAGCGGAAAATGTAGAAATAGATATTGATCCGAAAGATCTTCAAATTGATACTTTCCGTTCAAGCGGAGCGGGCGGCCAGCATATAAATAAAACGAGTTCGGCCATAAGAATAACCCATATACCGACGGGTATGGTGGTCGAATGTCAGGACGAGCGCAGTCAGTATAAAAACAAAGATAAGGCTATGAAGGTGCTCCGAAGCAGACTATATGAGCAGAAGAAACAGGCGGTGGACGATAAACGCGCCGCGGATAGAAAGTCCCAGGTCGGAAGCGGCGACAGAAGTGAGAGAATAAGAACTTACAATTTCCCCCAGGGACGTGTTACCGACCACCGAATAGGGCTTACGCTCTATAAAATAGATTCCATCGTAAACGGAGATATAGATGAGCTTATTGATGCTCTCCGTGCGTCCGAACAGGCTGAAAAACTCCGCAGTGGAGAAGAAAATTAAGAGGCATGAAATGGAAACCCGACTTTTTGATTCAAAAGACGAAAATTCAATAAAAGAAGTGGCACAAATTCTTAAAAACGGCGGGCTTGTTGCGATACCAACCGAAACGGTATACGGGCTTGCGGCAAACGCTTTTAATGAGGAAGCCTGCGCCAATATATTCAAGGCGAAGGGCCGCCCCGGAGATAATCCGCTTATTGTACATATCTGTAATATGGATATGCTCAAAGACATAGTTACCGAAGTTCCGGAAGGCGCAAAAAAGCTTGCCGAAAAGTTTTGGCCGGGACCTCTTACAATGATAATGAAAAAGAGCGATAAAATACCGCTCGTAACAAGCGCAAATCTTCCGACAGTAGCGGTGCGCTTTCCGGCTCACCCTGTTGCGCAGGCGATAATCCGCGAATCCGGTCTTCCGCTTGCGGCTCCGTCAGCCAATCTTTCGGGAAGCCCCAGCCCGACCACTTTTCAGCATTGCGTAAACGACCTTATGGGAAGGGTTGAGGGAATAATAGATGGAGGCCCGTGTTCAGTCGGAGTGGAATCCACCATAATTTCTTTTGCGGGAGACGTTCCGGTGCTCCTCCGCCCGGGATATATCACTCTTGAACAGCTTCGTGAAGTGCTCGGCGAGGTCGAACTTTCCAATGCCGTTGTGAATAAGCTCGAAGACGGAGAAAAGGTGCTTTCACCGGGTATGAAATACAAGCACTATGCTCCGAAGGCAAAGGTGAGCATGGTAAAGGGAAGCTCGGAAAAATATACCGGATTTGTAAACGAAAGAGCGGAAAAAGAGGGAAACGATGATTTCTATGCCCTTTGTTTCAAGGAAGATGTTCCGCTTCTCAACTGCAAAACTGTTGAATACGGCTCGGAATTTTCCGATGAGGAGCAGGCGGAAAGGCTTTTTGATGCTCTTCGGGAGCTTGACGATATAAAGGCAACGAGGGTTTATGCTCATTCTCCGAAAATGACGGGAGTGGGGCTTGCGGTATATAACAGACTTATCCGCGCTGCGGGATTTGACGTAATGGAACTTTAACGCAAGGAGGTGCGCCGGATTGATTAAGGCGGAAGTTATAGGGCTTACCGGTCAGACGGGAGCGGGAAAAAGCTCCGTAAGAAAATTGCTCGAAAAACAGGGAG
>JAZLFU010000055.1:0-2029 GCA_045615915.1 Oscillospiraceae bacterium | reverse complement strand
AAGAGTAATATCCGGATCCTCTTTTGCGAGCGGATCAAACGGAATACCCGAATCCACAAACGTAAGGGACAAAACATTGTCTTCAATATCAGCTTCAAGAGTCATATCGCCCTCTCCGAAAGGATACGCATAATGAGCAATATTTACAAATATTTCTTCAACGCAAACCGTTATGCCCATTATCGCTTTCATAGGGCAATCAACTCTGTTGAGTTCGTTTTCAACAAGCGCAAGAACTTCCAAAAGCACTTTATCATCCGCGGGAAATCTTTTTTTAACCATAATTCACGATCCTTTGTGTTTAAAAAAAATATATCAATATATTATTATATATAATACCATAAAATATAATTCTTCGCAACATATTTATACAAAAATGACGCGCTTAAACGGCGCGGCATCAAAATTCCGTTCCTTATTCAATTTCAAGGCGTCTTACTTCCGGTTTGATCTCTGCAAGTTTCGGCATTGTAAGGGTAAGAATTCCATTTTCAAAGGTTGCTTTAAGGTTATCAACGTCTATTCCAGTGGTATCATAGGTTCTCTTGAAAGATCCTACCTTTCTTTCGCGCACAATGAAGTTTCCGTTATCGTCCTTTTCATCATGCTCGTATTTCTGATTTGCGCTTATGGTAAGGCAGCCGTCTTCGATTTCGATATCAATATCATTTTTATCAAATCCGGGAAGCTCCGCTTCGAGGATATAGGCTCCGTCCTTTTCTCTTATATCCGTTCTGATATATCTTTCCACGTTCATCTCATGGTTTCCGAAAAAAGCACGCTCCATCATATCAAGCTCATGAAAAGGATCAAAGAAAAGTTCATTTCTACGATAAGGTTTAAGCAACATAATAATTTCCTCCTAAAAAATTAAATATAGTTATTTTTTATGATTTTCAGATTTCTTTTTCCACCGGTATCATTTCCTTTCATCCGAAGTCTTTTCTTTCCTTCGGACAATTATATATTACCCCCGTTTTTTTAAAAATATTATCATATTCTATGAACAAAATGTTAATTTTAGCACTCTAATATATTAAGTGCTAAAATTATTATCTCGTTTTTCCGCTTAACAAAGCCATTTGACGCAAAAAATGTATAAATTTTGGATCGTAAACCAAATTTTTATATTTTCAGCTTATTTTCTTTATTTTATGGTTTACTATTGTAATTTAAAGAAAATAACTCTATAATATAAACATAAAATAAGTGAAAGGGGAACATAAAAATGGGACTTATTAAAGCCGCGGCAGAGGCGTTAAAAACCTATCTCGGAGACCAATGGAGAGATTATTTTTATTGCGACTCCATTCCCGCAGATATTCTTGCCGTAAAAGGACAAAAAAGAGTTTCCTCCGGAAGCTCCAATACGAAAGGTGCAGACAATATCATCTCCAACGGAGCGATCATTGCCGTAAACGAAGGTCAATGCATGATGATCGTACAGCAGGGTGCTATCGTTGAATTCAGCGCAGAGGCCGGCGAATTTGTATGGGATAATTCCACCGAGCCTTCCATATTCTACGGAAAACTCGGAGATAACCTCAAAGCAAGCTGGGAAATCCTTAAAAAGCGTTTCACCCTCGGCGGAGACGCAGGCAACGACCAGAGAATTTATTACTTCAATACAAAAGAAGTCATCGGCAACAAATACGGAACCGCCAATCCCGTTCCTTTCAGAGTTGTTGACCAGAATATCGGGCTTGATATTGATATCGCCGTAAAATGCTTCGGTGAATACAGCTACAAGCTTTCTGATCCTATGCTTTTCTATAAAAACGTATGTGGAAACGTAACAAAAGCGTTTTCAAGAGAAGAGATTGACAGCCAGCTTAAAACCGAATTTCTTACCGCTCTTCAGCCCACTTTTGCAAAGATTTCCGATATGGGAATCCGTTACAGCGCTCTTCCCGGACATACCACCGATATGGCAAACGTACTTAACGAAGTGCTTTCCGCAAAATGGAGAGACCTCCGCGGTATCGAAGTCGTTTCCGTCGGCGTAAGCTCCGTAAAAGCCTCCGAAGAG
>JAZLFU010000054.1:0-6123 GCA_045615915.1 Oscillospiraceae bacterium | reverse complement strand
GATTTGAGCATCAAGCCTTTTGAGTTTTTCGGCTATTTCATGCTCATATTCGGTATTTTCGTTTTCAGCCAAAGTTCTCACCTCCCAGATACTCTCTTAATTTCATATACGCACGGTGCAGTTTTGAGCTAACCGTCCCCTGCGGTTTTCCGAGCATCTCGCCTATTTCTTTATTTGTATACCCATGCAGCACGGAAAGAACGATCATCATTCTCTCCTCCCCGGAAAGCTTTCCGAGAGCGGAGACAAGCGCTGCTGATTCGGAAACGTTTTCCTCAACGTCAAAAGAATCATTTGACGGCGTTTCTATGAGATCATCCAAATTATATGTATTTCTCTTTTTTATCAAATTTCCGATTTCGTGTTTGCATCTTAAACTTATGATGCGAAACGCCCATGCGCCGAAAGCTTCCGGCTTTTTTATTCCCGGAAGTCCTCTCCAGATATCAACAAAGGCATCGGAAACCGCATCTGCGGCGTCCTCCCTGTTTCCGAGAGTATATGCCGCAAACTTATATAAATCATTATAGCACTGGGCATAAAGCTCCGCGAAAGCGTTCTCATCGCCCAAAGATGCCTTGACAACCAGTTCTTTATTTACATTCATAACCACACCACCAATCATGGCTATCAAAACAATAGTGTATTCAAAAATATTTTTTATTGCATATTTTTATTTTACAACATTAAAAAATTTTTGTGTTAATTTTCTCTTAAAAATTTTAAATTTCGGCAATTATTGTCTTGAAAATACCAATTTTTCTGTTTCTTTTTTTGAAAAAAGAGGCAGAGGAATCCGTCCCCTGCCTCTGTAAATTATCCCACTATATAGTTGTATTCGTATTCACCTAAAGCATATTGCAAAAGAGCGTTATAAACATCTTCAAAATCTTTTACATAATACGATACGGACTTTTTAAGATCATCGGCATAAATTTCTATTGTTCCGTCGTAATATTCAATATTGTAGCTTATTCCGGTTTTGAATTTTATGTCGATCGAAATACTGCCCAAATTTTTGTACGTGTGTTCCTCATCGGTAGCTTTAAGTCCGCGAAGGATATCCACAATGGGCGCGATCTCATCGTGATTTCCGTCATTATGAGTAAATTTCTGTTCACTTCCTGTAACGGAATCTTTTACGGTTATGCTCTCAACCCACTTTGAATGAACAAGTCCGAGCCAGCAAATTCCGTAATCTTCGGCAGATAAATACTTCTCCTCTATTTCGGCAACCTCATTACGCCAGATAAAGCTATCCATTGTATATGCTTCGGCAAAATTCGAGCCGGCGGCTTTCATCTTTTCCACCGCGCTTCCGCTCAAAGTGAATCCGAATTCATAAATATTTATATTGAATTTGGTACCGTCGCTCTTATCAACTATTTCCACCGTTTTTACTGTTTTCAGCTTGCCTCCGAGGTATTCCGCTTTCGTTTCGATCGCTTCGTCGTAAATAGTATTGGAAAAATCAAAACCGAATTGTTCGGAATATTCACCGTAACTGCAGAAATATTTCCCGTCCCCGGAATAGAGTGAAATATCACCCAAAGCGTAAACCTCCGGCAATGCCTTCGCAGGATTGGTGCTTTCAAAAATTCCTCTTTTTGTTCTTAGAACATCTCCTTCGGCTTCGGAGTTTTCAAGGATTTCCCTTATTCCTTTAAAAGCGTCCTCATTGATTTTAAAAGCGTAATTTGTTTCACCATCCAAACATATTCTGACCATATTCCCGAAATCGTAGCAAAGAGTCCAAAGCGTTTTTCCGTTTTTCTTTACGCCTCGAATAAAAAGTGCTCCGCCGGTATTCGGATTCGGATGTTCATCAAAAGTTTTAAGTTCCATGGTGCTCAAAATGTCATAGATTCGCTTAACTTCCGTACCGGTAAGATTCCTTGAAATATCATCAGCGCTTTCTGTTGTTTCTATCCTTGAAACCGAACCAAAATCGGACAAGGCATTTTCAAACTCTTCAATATTTTCTTTGGTCGCAAGGCGTTCTTCTTTTATTGTGGGATATACAAATTTATCAAAGGGCAATATCGCTCCCACATGGATACCGGAGCTTACCGCATTTAGGTTCTCTGTTATCGGTTTAGTATCGGGATTTGATTCGTATTCTTCCTCATCAGGGACATCGCCGATAATATAGGAATCATAATGCTTATGGGACAGAAAATAGTATTCGTCTTCATATTTTTGCAGAGTTAGAATGGTAACACCTTCGCCGGATAGCTTATGATTTTTATCGTATTGAAAGAGGCGGACTTTATTCCCGCCGGCGTCACCTGCATCACAATAAAAAGAAAAATCAGAAGAATCGCTTGTAAAATTGTAATAGCAGTCGTACTCCTCCAAATAGCAGACGTCCGAAGAAAACTCCAGATTTCTGGGATCGTTCTTGACATTCTCTATCCCAAGGCCGGCATATTTAAGAAGCAAAGCGTTGATATCGGAAGCTTTATATCGATGAACCGGAACCGGTATGGAACCGAGCGTCGCGTTTTCCGGAAAACGGTTGCATTTTTCATTGAGGGCGGTGAATTCCTTGTCATCTTTGCCGCTTTTCAGTGTACCGGAGTCGGGACAGTATTCCAAAAAATCTGAAAGGTCGATCTTGCCGACGTTGGAATAATAATGATTTAAAAACGGTGCAGTCTCAGAAAGAGAAACCGTTCCGTCGCTGTTTAGCACCATCCCTTTAAGAGCATCCTGCGCTTTTTTCAGTTCGGAAGATGTAAGTTTCTTTTGCCAAGGCTCGATATAAATAAATATTCGTGCGTTTCCCGGAAATTCAATAGCATATTTTTCCGCTGAAACTTGTGCCCAGTTTTCTGACTGGCTTTTTACATCGATATAACAGTTTTCATCAAGTAGCTTCTTTCTGTTTCTTTCAACAAAAGATTCATTATATACTTTTATTTCCTCCATTTTATCACTCATAGGCATACCGTTTTCATCAACGAACCAATAGCCCATTTGCATTCTGTTTCCCAAAGCATCAAGAAGCTCTACTTCCGATTCCGTACCGCAACTTTTCGCTATACCTATAAACCAACCGTTAGTAAGCTGAATATATTCCAAATCATTATATTCATTGCCGAGCTTCTTTCCGGTCAAATCAACAATATAGCTCCTGCCGCAGATGTCCCCTTGCTCTGCGCCTTCACCTTCACGCACAAGGAATCTATCCCCCAAGAGAGCGGAAATGCTGTTATAACGCGGTTCTAAAATTACGTTTCCGTTTTTATCACCCAAGCCGAAAACAGGGCGGAAAATATTTGCGTTATAATAATATGGGAGCAAATAATAATCTCCTGATTTTACCAAATTGTTTTCATCATAATTACCGGAAACAAAATCCGTATAATCTCCGGCTTTTGACTGCAAGCTGTAGGTAGCTGTCTTACGGTCAAAAACATAACCGTACTGTACCCCATCGGAAACACCGGAAAGTTTTGCGCCGGTAGTCGGATCGTGTTCGTAACTGTAATATGAAGTGAAAGGTATATCGTTTACCTTACGGAAATTCATCTGATAAAGGGTATATTCTATATCCTCCGTTTCTATCCATTCGGCTCTGTTCCCGGAAATGAAAGCGATCTCACGCCGGTTGTTCTCACCGATATTTGAGAAAACCATAAATTTATCTCCGTCCTCCGGAGTGTAATATTCCATGGCGTCGAAAGGGCCGTCAGCCACGTTGCCGTCAAGATCGAGCACGTAGAACTTTCCGTCCCGTTCAATGCAGCTTCCATAGGTGCTTTCCGAAATGACTGTTTCTTTTTCTTCAGCCTCTTTCATCAAAGGGTTGCTGAAAGTAACGACCATTGCCGCGGCAACCGCCAATATGAGCACCGCCACCGCAATTTTGAACACCTTAGGTTTCTTTGCGATAAGCATAATGCGCTCTTTTATTCCGTTTTTGCTTCCGGTCATGGTGGTAGCAGTTGACATTATTCCTGCCATAGGCTTTTTCGTGGTAAGCGAAATGAGAGTTCTTCCGTAATCCACGCGCTCATCTTCGCCGATTTCTTTAATAGTGTCCTCATCGCAGGCAAGCTCCGCATCACGCAAAGAGAGGAACGCCGCCGCCCAAACAAGCGGATTGTACCAATGGAGCGCAAGCGCCGCGCATCTTAAAACCGCCCAAATATTATCTCTGTGTTTCCAATGAGTCGTTTCGTGAGCAATTACGTGAGAAAAGATTTTATCATCGGAAAGCGCCGTTTCGGTAACGTATATGCTCGGTCTAAACATTCCGAACATACATGGAGTTATGACTGCCGGCGAAAAATAAACGGGCAGAGGCGTATTTGCCGTGTTTATCGGCTGTCTTGTTCTTTTTAATTGGGCTGTAAAAGTGATATTTGAAGCCAAAAGCGCCATTGCCGTCATAGCCGCACCCAATATCCAGACTCCTTCCGCGGTTATCTCCGGGAACTTGAAGCTCTGTTCAGCGGGTTTTGTTACTTCGTTTCCGTCAACATTTGGAGTTTGCAGAATATTTTCATAAACAGGCTCTGTATTTTCGTATTCCACGTATATTATTTCTGATTCCTCAGTAATTTCGTGCTCATTTTCGGCAGAAGCTGTTTCGGTTGTCTGTTTCGTGCTTATTTTGCTGAAAATATTCATAACGCTTGCCGGACTTTCAAACAACGCCACCGGAACCACCAGTCTTATGAGCACAACAAGCCAAAGCGCATATTGCAATTTAAGGCTTATTTTGCCCCTCAAAATAAAGCGGAGCATTATTACGATAAGTATGAGCACCGAAGAAGTAACAATCCACTGTATCATTTTTCGTTCTCCTTCGCTTTTTCAAGTATTGCGTAAAGCTCGTCTATTTCTTCCTTTGAAAGCGTCTGTTTTTCGGTAAACGCGCAGACCATGCTTGTAATACTTCCGTTAAATATTCTTTCAAGGAAGTTTTCCGTTTCCGTGATAACCGCCGCGTTTCTCTTAACAAGCGGAGAGTAACTTTTCATTTCTCCGGAATCATCGCATTTTATAAAGCCTTTTTCCGTCATTCTCCGAAGCATTGTAAGAGTTGTGCTTCGGCTCCAGTTATTGTGCTCTTTAAGATAATCCACCGCTTCTCTTCCCGTTTTCGGCGAACTTTCCCAAAGACATTCCATAACATACCATTCACTTTCAGTAAGGTTAATCTTTTCGCTTTGCAAAACTTTCAGCTCCGTTTCTGTTTACTTTGTAAACATATATTAGCATATAGTGTTTATATTGTCAACAGTATTTTCTCAATATTTGGAAATAATTATTTTAAGTATAAAAAAAGCGCCATAATGACGCCGTTTTTTGTTTTTTATTAAGCAAATCAATGTCCGAGGGTATAATTCCGTCTGACCGGAGCTGATAGTTTACTGTTCTGGTTCCTTCATCATCGTCTCCAAAGTGCCATTCTCTTTGGCGTCTTGGAGCTTGTTCATAATTTCTTCCGCTATTTGTTCTTTCTCCGGATCGGTTTTGTTCTCCATCGGAAGAGAAAGGTTTACCATAACTGATGGTGCAATATGATTCTCCGTAGCAAAGTGCAATAAAGCGCAGCGCTTCTCCGTACCCGGTCGCATTCCCTTTTTCAGCTCCATAAATATACCCCCTTGTTATTGCTAAAATAAGTATATATCAGAAGTTTACAAATAGCAAATAAATGCTGTCCCTATTTTGTACCAACAGAAAGAAATGATTATATTGACTTAATATAATAAAGTCATTATACTTATTTCAGGACGGTAATCCGCCGTAAAAATCGGAGGTGCAATGCACAGCCGTCTCTTAATGAACGGAATATCTTGCGTGATGGCCACTATACGACCTGATCCAACCTGATACTTCCGTTCATTTTTTATGTTCGGATATATAAAAATCCTATCCGGTTAAATACGCATATAACAAAAAAGAACGAAGTTTCCTCCGTTCTTCTTTGTTGCGGCATCGACCTATTTTCCCGGGAGGCTGCCCTCCAAGTATTTTCGGCACGAATGAGCTTAACTACTGTGTTCGGAATGGGAACAGGTGGATCCTCATCGTAATCAACACCGACTATCAAGGTAAAACCCTGAAAACTGAAAAAGACGCGAAAGATAAAAGAATAATTTTGAA
>JAZLFU010000053.1:0-4094 GCA_045615915.1 Oscillospiraceae bacterium | reverse complement strand
AGCTTATCACAACGTCTTTTACGCTGCCGAGGGAAATTTTACGGTGTTCAAAAAACTGCGTTACAAAAAGCCCGATTTCGTCAGAGGTTATATCGCGCTTGGAGCCGAGGCGGAATACGTCAAGAAGCTCCGTTTTGTCGTATATTCCAAATTCCATGGTTGTATTTCCTATGTCGATAACAAGAACCATTCTGTCAAATCTCCTTTTGTCTGATTAGTTCGTCGATTAGTTTGCGGTAGCTTTCGGTAAACGCCTTTTCGCTGTGGAGAAGCGCGAATTTTTTTCCGTGAGCACCCAAAAGAGCGCGGTCGCTTTCCGCCATGGAGCGGAGCGTCGCTATTGCGAGAGCAATTCCTTCGCGTTCTTCGAGGGCTACGAGCACGGCGCCTCCGCTTTTCCGAAGAAGCTCCGAATTGTTTTTCGATATCGCGATGACCGGTCTTCCGGAAAGAAGAACGCGAAAAATCTCCCTGCTTTCGGAACAAAGACCGGATACGGCGGAATTTTCCGAATAGAAAACCGCGTTCGAGGCAGAAAGCACGAAAGGTATGTCGCTTTCGGTAACGCCGTCGCAAAAAGTTACGTTCTTTATTCCGCCGTCGCGAACTGCCTTTTTGAGTGCGGTTTTGTATTCGCCATCACCGATCAAAAAAAGCTCTACTTTTTGATCAAAGCCGGAAACGGCGGCAATAAGCGAATCGAGGGCACGGCAGTTTTCGATATCTCCGCAATACGAAACGGTAAAGATTCCGTCCTCCGCTATTGCCGAAAGCGATTCGAAAAGCCGGTTTGCGCTTTCCGAAGGGGAAGCCGGAAGCTTCGGAGCGGGAAGAACGAATTCCGTAAGATTTTTTCTTTCGGGAAACGAGGAAAGCGCTTTCGGGAAAAATCCGAGCACCAGGTCGCTCCTTTTAAAAGCGGCGGAAACGAAAAATTTCATAAGCCGGTTTCCCAATCCGCAGGGAAAGGCTAATTTGAGCTTCGGTATCAGCTTTTCGGGGAGGCACCAAAGCTCCGTTATGAGAACGGAGTCTCCGAGCCTTGCCATTTTTGCCGCTCCGGGCACGGAAAAGGGAAGAAACGAGCCGGAAATAATTGCGTCGGGTTTAAAAAGCCCGGCAATTCCCGGCGCATTTTCGTACAGGAGCACCGAAAACTCAAACAGCTCTTTAAAGCGGAGCTTCCGGCGGCTCTTTGCCTTTGCTGTTTTTATAAAGACCTGGGGAATGCCGTCTTCCTCACGGTATTCAAATATCTCTCCGCCATTTTCGGAAAGCGCGGCTCTTATAAGGAGCACGTTGTCTCCCTGCTTTGAAAAAGTCTTCGCAAGCAAAAGGCTCGATGAAAAGCTCTCTTTTGCAAGGCGTAGAAAGTTTTTTGCATTTGGAGAAACAGAAGCGGAAATATCAAAAACTCCGCTTCCGTCATCAATTATAAGTATATTCATATCAAACCGCCTTCCGCTGCCTTATTCAAAGGTTAGTTTTTCCGAAAGACGGTAAAATATACCGATTATTTATCCTTCGATTTTTTCGACCTCCGCAAGAGTAAGCTCAAGAAGCTTGGAAACTCCTTCCTCCTGCATAGTAACACCGTAAAGTCTGTCCGCGTGTTCCATAGTTCCGCGGCGGTGGGTTATGGCGATAAACTGGGTGTTCTCCGTAAGGCGGAGAAGATATTCGGCATAGCGGTCAACGTTTGCTTCATCAAGCGCCGCCTCTATCTCGTCGAGGATGCAGAAAGGCGCCGGGCGAACTTTGAGTATTGCGAAATAGATGGCTATCGCAACGAAGGTCTGTTCGCCGCCGGAAAGGGAAGCAAGGTTGTTTATTATCTTTCCCGGAGGATGAACGATTATGTCGATTCCGGAATCGAGCACGTTATCCGGATCCGTGAGCACGAGTTTGCCTTCGCCGCCGCCGAACAGCTCTTTGAATACAACGGCAAAGTTGCCGGCGATTTGAGTAAAGCGGTCAACGAATATGGTACGCATCTGCCCCATAAGGTTATGTATAAGATTGCGAAGCTCGTTTCTTGCGTGTTCGGCGTCTTCGACCTGCGCTTTCATAAATTCGTAGCGTTCGCTTACCTCTTTGAATTCCTCAATGGCGGAAACGTTTACCGGGCCGAGGGCTTTTATCTTGTTTTTAAGCTCGTTCAAACGGCGCTGGGCCTTTTGCGGTTCGGTAATTTCCTCCGCTATGCTCTGTGCCGCGGTGTAGGTTATCTCATATTCCGTCCAGAGGTTTTCACTTATGCGGTCATAATCCTTCTGCATATCGTCAAGGCGGGTATGCGCTTTCGCAAGCTTGACGGAAGCTTCTTCGCGCTTTGAAACAAGGTCTTTTTGAGCCGTGCGCTCCTCGGTTATGCGGAAGTCGAATTCCTTGCGCTTTTCAAACAGCTCCGCGATTTCTTTTTCGGTGTCTTCGGAAAGGTTTGCAAGGCGCAGTTTTTCGTTTTCGATATCCTCTATCTCTTTTCCAAGTTCAAGGTTTGCCGCCTTGACTTCTTCGATTTTCGCTTCAAGTCCGGCAATCTTCGCGGTTCTTTCATCGCGGCTTTCAAGGAGTCCGGCGATGGCGTTTTCAATGGTTTCAACGTCCTTTTGCGCAATGGCGGCGCGAAGCGCGTTTTCGGAAAGTTTTTCCTTGTTTGTGGTTTCTCTCTTTTCGATTGCGGAAATTTCGTCTGCTTTTTCATCGGTTTCGGAAAGGAGTTTATCCTTTTCGGCGCCGTTCTCTTTAAGAAGATTTCCATAATCAAGCGCGCGTTTCTCCGCGTCGGAAATGGCCTTTTCAAGGATAGAACGCTGGGTTTCCGCTTCGCTTCCGGCGGCCTCCGCATCGGAGATCTGCATAAGGATCCTTTTCTTTTCTCCTTCGGCGCGTATCTTATCCTCCGAAGCGGTACGAAGCTCGCTTTCGGTGGCGAGGTTTTCCGCGTCCATTGCGGAAAGTTCTTCTTTAAGGCGGTTGTAATCTCCGTCGGTTTTCGCTATCTCTTTGCCGCAGTTTTCCGCTTTGGCAAGAAGCTCGTCGATCTCCTGGCGGCGGGAAAGGATGCCCGCAGATTTAACGCTGGAGCCACCCGTTAATGAGCCTCCGGCGTTTACAAGCTGACCGTCGAGAGTTACTATTCTGAATTTATATCCGAAGTTTTTCGCTATGGCAACGGCGCAGTCTAAATCTTCGGCAACGACTATTCTTCCGAGGATGCTTTTTACAACTCCGTCATAGCGGCTGTCGTATTTCACGAGGTCGGAAGCTATTCCGATAAAGCCGTCGGAGGAAGCAAGCCCGTGCTCATCGAGTTTGTTCCCTTTTACGGAAGTGAGCGGGAGGAAGGTAACTCTTCCGCGGCCCTGCTCTTTGAGCATTTTAATGGCTTTCTTTGCGGCGTCCTCGTCGGTAACGACAACGTTCTGGAGCGCGGAGGAAGCGGCGGTTTCTATCGCAAGGCTGTATTTCGGCTCAACGGAAAGGATTTTCGAAACCGGCTCAAGTATTCCGCGAAGAGCGCCCGCCGCGCCTTTATCGAGCACGAATTTCACGCTTTGACCGAATCCCTCCATATTGCGTTCAAGATCCTGGAGGAGCTTTGCTCTCTGGGAAAAGTTTTCAGCGTCCCTTGCGATTTTCGCGCGTTTTTCTTCAAGGGCGGTGAGCTGGTCTTTGCGTATGCCGTATTTCATGGCAATTCCGGCCTTGCTGTTGTTGAGACTATCGGTCTTATCTTCTATTTCGCTCAAAAGTCTGTTGACTTCAAGAAGCTCGTCTTTATATCCGCTTACGAGGGAGAGCTTCTGTTCCGTGGAGAGAGAAAGCTGTTCAAGGCGCTCTCTGTACTGGTTTTTATCGTTTTCCGCGGTGGCGAGGGCAACGTTGATATGGGTTATATTCGCGTTTACTTCGCTTAATTTGTTTTCGATATCCGTTTTTTCGTTTATTGTGGTCTGCTTTTCTTTTGCAAGAGCTTCGCCTTCGGAGGAGATTTTTTCGCCCTCCGCCTTTATCTTTTCGGCTTCCGCTTCTTTTTCGGAAAGCTCTTTTTTGCGAAGCTCAATAGCGGAGTCGCTTTCGCTTCCGTGGGA
>JAZLFU010000052.1:0-1504 GCA_045615915.1 Oscillospiraceae bacterium | reverse complement strand
CATAGTAATGGGCGCTTCGCGCGGTGCTCCCGTACCAAAGCCCCCTGTTTTTTCTCTTCAAACTCAATCGTCATCGAGTTTGAGCACCGCCATGAACGCCTCTTTCGGAAGCTCTACGGAGCCTATGCGGCGCATCTTCTTTTTGCCCTCTTTCTGCTTTTCGAGGAGCTTTTTCTTACGGGTTATATCGCCGCCGTAGCACTTCGCCAAAACGTCCTTGCGGAGCGCCTTTACGGTTTCTCTCGCTATTATCTTGCCGCCGATCGCCGCCTGGATAGGCACTTCGAAAAGCTGGCGGGCTATGTTATCACGAAGGCGCTCGGTCATTCTTCTCGCTCTCGGGTACGCATTTTCCGCGAATACCATCATCGAAAGCGCATCGACCATCTCTCCGTTGAGAAGCACGTCGAGTTTCACAAGCTTGCTCGGGCGGTAGCCGCAGGGCTCGTAATCAAAGGAAGCGTAGCCTCTTGTTCTGCTTTTGAGCGCATCAAAAAAGTCGTATATTATCTCACCGAGAGGAAGCTCATATCTCACTTCCGCGCGGTCGGCCTCAAGGTAGTTCGTATCCTTATAAATTCCGCGGCGCTGCTGACAGAGATCCATAATGCTTCCGATATACTGCACCGGAGTGAATATGGTGGCGAGAACATAAGGCTCTTCGGTATCCTCTATTATTGCCGGATCGGGATAGTTAGTAGGGTTATCGAGATCCATGACTGTTCCGTCTGAAAGATGGAGCTTATATACAACGCTCGGCGCGGTGGTTATGAGATCAAGGTTGTACTCTCTTTCAAGGCGCTCCAAAATAACTTCCATATGGAGAAGTCCCAAAAATCCGCAGCGGAAGCCGAAGCCCAAAGCCGCGGAGGTTTCCGGCTCGAAGGTGAGGGAAGCGTCATTGAGAGTCAGTTTATCAAGGGCATCGCGCAGATCCGGATACTTTGCTCCGTCAAGAGGGTAAATTCCGGCGTAGACCATGGGATGCACTTTCTTATAGCCGGGAAGAGCCTCCGAAGCGGGATTTTCCGCAAGGGTAACGGTATCGCCGACTGCGGTATCCGCGACGGTCTTTATTGAAGCGGTTATATATCCGACCTCACCCGCCTTTATTGAGCCGCAGGGAACAAGTCTCGTCGCGCCCATATATCCGACTTCCACAACGTCAAACTCGGCGCCGGTAGCCATCATCTTTATTCTGTCGCCGGCACGGACTTCGCCGTCCATAACGCGGACGTAAACTATAACTCCGCGGTAACTGTCGTATATGGAGTCGAATATAAGCGCTTTAAGAGGCGCGTTATCATCGCCTTTTGGGGCGGGAACTCCGGAAACTATGGCTTCGAGCACGGAATGTACGTTTTCACCGGTCTTTGCGGAGATCCTCGGCGCATCGAGGGCGGGAATACCGATTATGTCCTCTATTTCGTGAGCGACTCGCTCCGGATCGGCGGCGGGAAGGTCGATTTTGTTTATTACCGGCAGAATTTCAAGGCCGTGGTCA
>JAZLFU010000051.1:0-1902 GCA_045615915.1 Oscillospiraceae bacterium | reverse complement strand
ACGGAAGAATTTAATTGCGGATACTACGGGAGAGGTGGAAGCCTGACCGAGTCCGCAGAGTGAACAATCTCTCATAACACTTGCAAGATCGAGGATAGTATCAATATCTTCCTCTTTTGCAGTGCCGTTTTTGAATTTTCTTACGAGTTCAAGAACACGGTAGTTACCCTCTCTGCAGGGAGTGCACTTACCGCAGGATTCTTCAACAAAGAACTCCATAAGGTTTTCACAGACATCAATGATATCCTGATCTTCATCGATGAACATGAGGTCGCCGGCTCCGAAGGTTGCACCGGCTTCGCTACAGGATTCGATATCCATAGGAGTATCAAGAAGAGATGCAGGAATAATGTTACCGGAAGCGCCGCCGGTTTGAACAGCTTTGAGCTTCTTTCCGTTGGCAACACCGCCGCCGAGTTCTTCAAGGAGCTCTCTGATGGTTACGCCGATAGGAGCTTCATAAACACCGGGCTTGCAAACGTTGCCGCAAAGGGTATAAAGCTTTGTTCCGGGGCATTTTTCAGTGCCGTATTTTCTGAAGGACTCAACGCCATCGTTGAGGATTATCGGAATGTTGGCAAAAGTTTCAACGTTATTGATAACGGTAGGTTTGCCCCAAAGTCCGGAAACACCGGGGAACGGAGGTTTGAATCTGGGTTCACCGCGTTTGCCTTCGATGGATTCGAGAAGAGCGGTTTCTTCGCCACAGACATATGCGCCTGCACCGGAGCGGATTTCGATATCAAAGCCGAAATCGGTACCCATTACGTGTGCTCCGAGGAAGCCGTTTTCACGGGCATCATTAAGAGCAGCTTCAAGAACGGTCTTTACGTAAGGATACTCTGCACGAAGGTAGATATAACCTTTGTTTGCTCCGACTGCTACACCGGCTATTGCCATGCCTTCGAACAGTGCATGAGGATCGCCGGTCATAAGAATACGGTCTTTGTTGGTTGCAGGTTCGCCTTCATCGGCGTTGCAAACTATGTATTTCTGGTCAGCAGCAGTATTTTTTACGAAGCCCCATTTTGTACCGGTATTGAAGCCTGCGCCACCGCGTCCGCGAAGACCGGAAGCTTTAACAACTTCGATAATGTTTTCCTGGGTGGAAGCAATAGCGCTGGAAAGTGCTTTGTAACCGCCGGTGGAGCAATACTGCGCGGAAGAAACGGGATTTATTTTTCCGACATTACGGAGAAGACGTTTTTCACAGTTAATCATTTTCTTTCTCCTCCTCAATCAAATTTTTTGAGAAGCGCGGGAACATCAGCAGGAGTGAGCGGTCCGTATACTTCATCATTGATCATAATAGCCGGGGATCTGTCGCAGATACCGAGGCATTCGCAAAGTTCAAGAGTGAACTTTCCGTCAGCTGTGGTTTCGCCGACTTCTACGCCGAGCTCTTTCTTAAAAGCTTCAAGAAGTTCTTTCGCACCTTTGATATGACAAGGAGCACTGTGGCACATACGGATTATGTATTTTCCGCGAAGCTCAGTGCTGAAAAATGCATAGAAGGAAACAACAGAATATACCTTTGCTTTCGGGATTCCCATAACTTTTGCAATTACGGTAATGACATCCTCGGTTGCGGCATTGTGTGCTACCTTCTGTGCCTGCTGCAAAACTTCGATAAGCATATCTTCACGTCCCACATAGGGAGCGGCGATATGTGCTACCTTAAGCAGGATTTCTTCATCCTGGCAGCAAGTACGATTTTTTGCCATTATAATATACACCTCCGGGATATATTTTTCTGTTTTGGACTATCCTAAAAAGAATAGCATAACAAGTTGCAGGTCCACCAACCCACGTTTAACATAAGTTTACCACACATATAGATTTTTTACAATATATTTATTGAATTTTTGTCCTTCAGAGTGTAGAAAATTTTGATGTTTTTTG
>JAZLFU010000050.1:0-5707 GCA_045615915.1 Oscillospiraceae bacterium | reverse complement strand
GGCAAGCTTTGAATAGCCGAAAGTAACGTTCTTGAGTTCAAGCTTTCCGCTTAATTTTCCGTACGCAAATTTTCCGTATTCATCGCCTTGGTCTTTCAAAAGGTCGTCATCGGGATATTCCATAACGTCATCAACGCGTTCCATTTGTGTCCGCATTTCCTGAATGGTTTGCCCGGCGGTAATTATTGTGTTTGCAGGCGTCATAAAGGAAAGAAGGAAGCCTTGAAACGCAAGTATCATACCTACGGTAAATTTGCCCTGCATTGTAAGGAATACACCGAGCAAAAGAACCGCCTGGTTTGCAACATTGGAAATAAATTCGGGAATAAGTCCGAGAAAATTGTTGATTTTAAGGAATTTTACCTGCTGGGAATTTACGCTTGCCTGGTATCCGGACCATTTCGCAAAATATCCGTTTTCGGCGCCGTTTGATTTTATGGTTTCTATCATTTCTATTCCGTTTACGGTTGCGGAGGCAAGATTTGCGGAATCACGCATTGCAACACGGGTTATATTGATACGCTTTTTCGAGATATATCCTGATACGGCAATATTTATAAAAACGGAAAGTACACCGACTACGGTAAGCATAAGGTTATAGCGTATCATTATGATAAGGTAGAAAATGAGCATCGCAGTTTGTATAATAAGAGGAGCAAAGGTGTTTATAAGCGTGCTCGCGATTGCCATATTTGATGACGCACGCTGCTGTATATCACCCGCCATGCGCTGGGAAAAAAATTCAATCGGCATATTTAGGATTTTCCATATGTACGAGGTCGCGCCTATGGATGCCATTTTTCCGCGTATTTTAAAAGTGCTTATTTCATTTATTCCCGCAGCGATTATATTTATTAAAGAGAATATAGTCAAAAGAATAATGAAAGGTTTTACCCATTCGGGATTTTCTTTCGTGAGGAGTTTATCCATAAATACTCTTGAAAAGCCCGGAGAGATTATTCCGATAAATGATGCGGCAAGACCGCTCAATGCAGTAAGAGCTATTGCAGAGCCTGTTCCTTTGAGCCTTTTCGCGGCAAAGGAAAACATACTCTTTTGTTTTCCGCTCGGAATAAAATCTTCTGTTGGTTCAAAGAAAAGAGTTACACCGGTAAAATATTTATCGAAATTTTCCATAGAGGTGCTGTAAACGCCTTTTGCCGGATCGTTAAGATATGCTTTTCCGTTTCTGAAACCGTCAAGGACTACAAAATGGCCAAAATCCCAATGAATTATACAGGGGAACTGACCGTTTGCTTTGAGGTCGTCCGGTTCGAAGCGGTATCCGTGAACTTTAAGGCCGTAATATTTTGCGGCTTTCACAATATTTCCGGCGTTGGAACCGTCTCTTGAAACTCCGCAGTCTGATCGTATCTGTTCGAGCGGTACCCATTTTCCGTAATATGCAAGTATCATAGTAAGGCAGGCGGCTCCGCATTCAAGTGCTTCAAGCTGCATTATCATCGGAACATTGGCAATGCCTTTTGTTATAGGTTGTTTTATTTTCTTTATCATTTCCGATACCTCAATTTATTACGAAAGATATTGGCTTTTCGCTTTTTATGACTATTTTTGCCTTGTAAATACCGTTCGGTATCTTGATATCAAGTTCGACGGGATAGGCCCAATCGGTTTCATCAATACCGGAAAGATGAAGCGCGTATAATTCTTTGCTTTCGGAAACTTTCACCGCTGTTTCGGGAATACTCAATACTTTTCCGGTAAAGTCCTCTATTTTTACGGTCATTCCCTCTTCGATTTTTCCTATTTCGTTTTCACCTACGTAACAAAGAACGTTTTCTCCGCTTGATACGGTTCCGGCGGAAATACAAGTATCTATGCTCCCGGTTATTCCCCAGAACATAAATCCGGAGAGAATAACAGCTATCAATATAATTGAAATCCAGACAAAAGGATTAGCTATCGTAAGATATTTTCCCAAATCTTCGGGTGAAGAAATGAGGCTTTGGTTGTTATCGTTTAACATAGCTCCGACACCTTTCAAAATGAATACATATAATTATTATAACAGATATTATATATCCATATCAAGACATATCGGAACTTTGAACAAAAAATTGCAGATATTGTTCATATCTGCAATCAAACATTTTTTATTCTATCTGTGATAATTGCTGAAACTATTCCGATTACTACGCCGGAAACTATTCCCGAAACGGCAAGAACGGGAAGATAGTAGATGATTTCGCGTGTTTCCAGAATTATAACGGCCATAAGTATCTGACCGATATTGTGCATTACCGCGCCGGAAATACTTACGCCGACTATTGAAAACTTTTCTGATTTTTTGAGCACGAGCATGAGAAGAAGACTAAGCGTACTTCCGGCGATGCTGTATGCAAGAGCCATTACATTTCCGAAAAGAAGAGAAACGAGCATTATCCGTATTAACGATACCATTATCGCATCGGCAGTGCTCATTTTATAGAGCACGAATATTATTACTATATTGGCAAGCCCGATTTTTATTCCCGGTACGGTAAAAGAGAGAGGAAAAAGGCTTTCGATATATGACATTATTATTGCGATGGTGATAGTAATACCAAGCAATGCGGTTCTTTTTGTTTTCATAGCAAATTAAAAATCTACCTCTTCCTCTCCGGCACCGATTATCTTAATTACCGTCTTATTGGGAAGACAGGTTATCGTTTCGCCGGTTTTGTTTATGGCGCGCTCGTTTACACAGGTATTATCCGGGCAGGAAGCCTTTGTGATATCTGCTTTTCCGTCTTTTATCACGAGTATATTGTATCCGCCGTTTTCACCTTCAATGGTTATTTCGGCATCTTTATCAAGAGGGTAACGCGCTGTTTCTTTTCCGTTTACGGTTACAACGGCGAATGCTCCGTCGGTTTTCGTAAACGAGGAAATAGCCCAGAAAACAAGGGCGGCGGCAATTATAAAAGCAATGAGTATTATATCGTTTTTGTTTTTTTTATTTTTAAACAAATCCATTATTATTATTCAGCGGCATACCGGTCTTGTAAATCGATATGCCGCTTTTCCTTTATGATTTGATTACCGCTTAAATTTTGTGCATTTTAAGGCAGCCTACCGGACAGCCCTCTGCACAGGTTCCGCAGCCGGTACATTTAGTATAATCAATGACAGCGAGGTTGTCAACAACGGTGATGGCTTCAAAAGCGCAGTTCTTTTGGCATTTCATACAGCCGATGCAGGCGTATTTGCACTCTTTGCGGGCAATGGCGCCTTTTTCATGGTTGGGGCAGGTGATAACGACCTGCTCGGTTTTAGGGACAAGAGAAATAACGTGGTTCGGGCAGGCTTTGGCGCACATTCCGCAGCCTACGCATTTTCTCGGATCAACGCGGGCAATTCCGTTTACCATGCAGATAGCGTCGTATTGACATTGTTTTGCACAGTCGCCGCAACCGAGACAGCCGAAGGTACAGGCGCCTTTTCCGCCGTAGAGCATTTTTTCCGCGGCGCAGGATTTAAGACCTTCGTAAATCGCTTTCTGATTATTTATTTCGCATTTGCCTCCGCAATGAACGAAAGCGACGACGGGTTCCGCTTTTTCAGCTTCAACGCCGAGAATTGCGGAAATTTTCTCCGCAGCCTCCGCTCCTCCGGGACGGCAGAGGTTAGTGGCAACACCGCCGGCGGCAACAGCTTTTGCGTAGCCGTCGCATCCGGAAAATCCGCAGGCGCCGCAGTTCGCTCCGGGAAGACAATCGCGAACAGCAACTTCTTTTTCGTTTACCGGTACTGCCATTACAGTTGAGGCAAAGGCAAGAAGCAAACCGGCGATAAGACCTATTCCGGCAACAAGGAGTATAGCGGGAAGAAGAGCTTCAAACATATTCTTTTACCTCCTTTTAACCGAACAATGCGTCAACAACTCCGCCGAATCCGCAGAAAGCAACGGAAACGATGGATGCCGCAACGAGAACTATCGGGATGCCTTTGAAAGATTCCGGCGGCTCCGCTTCTTCAAGACGGCTTCGAACTCCGGCAAATATTACCATTGCAAGAAGAAATCCGAGACCGCAGCCAAATGAACTTACCATTGAAGTCGCGAAATCGTATCCATCGGAAATGTTGTTGAGGGTTACTCCGAGAACGGCACAGTTCGTTGTGATAAGGGGAAGATATACGCCGAGGGATTTATGAAGTCCCGGAATATATTTTTTCAGAACTATTTCAACGAACTGAACGAGGGCGGCAATTACCAGAATGAAAACTATTGTTTCAAGATAGGAAAGACTGTTAGGCTCAAGAAGGAAAGTATAGATTGGCCAGGTTGCGGCGGTTGCAACGAGCATTACCGCAGTTACGGCAATTCCCATACCGGCGGCCTGGTCGGTCTTTTTTGAAACGCCGAGGAACGGGCATATTCCGAGGAATTTGCTCAAAACGTAGTTGTTTACAAGAACGGAAGCCAATAAAATTTTAAGCATTGTCTGCATCCTCCTTTACGCAGGATACTTTTCCACAGATGGCGGCATTGGGGCAGCTTTCACATGAAAAGCTCTTTTTCTTTGGCGCTTTGCCTTTTGTAAGTTTGGAAACGAGAGCTATCATAATGCCGAAGGTGAAGAAACCGCCGGGGGAAGCAGTTAAAATCGGAATTACGTAGGGCTTGAGGAAAGCAATTTCGTTTCCTGCCCATGAGGCGTTTCCGAGGACTTCACGGAAGGAGGCCATGAGCACGAGAGCAAGGGTAAAGCCAAGCCCCATTCCGATTCCGTCGAGGGCGGAATCAATGATGTTGTTTTTGCGGGCAAACATTTCCGCGCGTCCGAGAATAATGCAGTTGACTACTATAAGCGCAAGATATACGCCGAGCATCGTGTAAAGTTCCGGAAGATATGCTTCCATAAGCATCTGGACTACGCTTACAAAACCGGCAATAACAACTATATAGCAAGGGATACGCACTTTATCCGGAATTGCTTTGCGGAGGGCGGAAATGGCAATGTTTGAACATACCAGAACCGCAAGAGCGGCAATACCCATGGCAAAGGCGGAAGTAACGCTTGTCGTTGTAGCGAGTGTCGGGCAGGTGCCGAGAAGAAGAATGAGAACGGGGTTTTCCTTTATTATTCCTTTAAGAAAAATAGATAACTTGCTGTTTTTCATCAGTTAGCCGCCTCCTTCATAAGATCAAATGCTTCAAAAGCGTTTTTTGCCGCTTCGGCAGCCGCGGAAGAAGTAAAGGTAGCTCCGGCAACGAGAATATCGTCTTCGGAATAGGTGTCTTCGGTAAGCCCAATGAATCGTTCCTTATATTCCGCTTCGTTTGTAATCGGGTTGTTCTGAAAATATCCCGCTTCGATAACAAATTCGGAGAGGGAACGGAAGACGACTATTTCTCCGTTATCGTTCAAAACCACGAGCATTTTTATCGGAGTGTTTCCGAAGCCGTAGGGTTGGGAAACAAAGGCGTGAAGAGGAGCTTCATCAAGAGAAGTAATGAGATCGAATACAGCGCAGAGAGAGCCGTACGTTTTGGAATTTCCTATGACTATTTCGTATTCTTCGCCAAATTGAGCATAAACGGTATCGGAAACGCTTTCTATCATTTCAGAACAAAGCGGAACAAATGCGCTTTCGGCAGTAGCTACGGATTCGGCGGAGGAATCGGTTATATCGTTTGCTTTAAGATCGAACGAGCGGGTATATCTGGATGAGTTTATTCCGCAGACTACTGTTCCGTTATCGG
>JAZLFU010000049.1:0-4843 GCA_045615915.1 Oscillospiraceae bacterium | reverse complement strand
TTCAATAATGATGAGATAACTAACTTAAAAAAGGAAGCGAGGGAAAAATGGGGAAATACTGCCGCTTATAAGGAGTGCGAAGAAAAGACGGCAGGGAAGACAGATACGGAAATGAAAGAAACCGGCGACAGAATGATGGAGATATTTGCCGAAATAGGCGCGCTTCGCTCAAAAGGCGCGGAAAGTGCCGAGGTACAGGAAAAGGTAAGAGAGTTACAGGAATTTATTACCGGAAACTACTACAACTGCACAAATGAGATATTTGCCGGGCTTGCGGAAATGTATGTTGCCGATGAGCGGTTTAAAGAGAACATAGATAATGCCGGAGGAGCCGGTACAGCGGAATTTGTGAGCGAAGCCATTGCAATATATTGTATGAAATAAAAAAAGCAGATGCCTTACTTTTTCAGTAAAGTATCTGCTTTTTTAATGCTCAAATCAGTTTTTGATTATCTGCGTTTTGAAAGGATGAGGGCAATTCCGGCGAGGAGAACCATTCCTGTGCTCATGCTCATTACGGGTGCGCCGGTATCGGGGTTGGTTTCCTCTTCGGTATGTTTTCTGTTACCAATGGTGATAACATTGGAAGAACCTTTGCGCGCCGGTACATAGGAATTATCATCAAAGCTTATCGCATAGGTGGAGAATGTCTTTGCGCGGATGGTGATAGTTCCGGCGGCCTCTTCGATAAAGAAGCCTTCCTCGCCTTCCTCAGGATCCTTCGTCATCCTAATGGTAGTTCCTTTATGGTTGCGGAGCACCGTGATGCTGTTTACTTTAACATCGCTGAAATCAAAAGGAATAACGATGGTAAGGAGCTTATCATTGCTGTCGCCGATATCTGTAATGGTCTCATTGACCTGTTTCGTAAGCTTGAGATCAATGAATTCGACTTTTTTTCCTTCGCCGGCAAGCTTATTGATAGCCTTTTGTTCATAGGTTCCGGAGTATGTTTCCGGTTCGACTTTGAGTTTGATGGTAACGGTTTTGCCTTCTACAACGGCTTCTTCGGCAATCTTATCAAGTCCGCCGACCACGGTATCCAAGATGTTGGATTTGGTGTTTGTGATTTCGGTTCCGGTATGAACTACCTCGGAGTTAACGGTTTTAATCGGGAACACGATATCAACATCATTCATTGGTCCTGCAGCAGTGAAAGTAACCATCTTGGTAATAGTCTTGTCGCCTTTTGTTACGACGATATCGTAAGTTCCTGCAGGGATATCATAGAAGTAGTAATTGCCGTTTTCGTCGGTTGTAGTTTCTGCTACTCCAAGAATTTTGGGGAAGAGTTTAACGGTAGCTTCGGATACGTTAGTAGGATCGCTTTCTGTTGCTTGCTGTACTCTACCTCTGATGCAGGGAAGCTTGGGAATATATCCGGCGCCGTTTTCCGCTTTCCATGTGTCGAGGTTTGCAATAGGAGTAGTTCCTTTCTCATCCTCAAAATACTTGTGGCAGGAAGTCGTGGGAGAAACGGCGTCTTTGCATTCGTAATAATCATTCCAACCTGCCGCCGATATTGTAGGAGTTTTGCCGTCAACTTTGACGAGATGATGGGTATGGGTGATAGTGAATTCGACATCTGCTGTTCCGGTGAAGTTTCCGTTACCGGTTACGGTCGCGGTATATGTTCCGGGTTCAACGAGAGCGTCGCTCCAAGCACTGATGTCATAAGTAGTGGCATCAAGATCACCCGCTTTAACGGCAAGAACAGGAGTAAGAGCAGAACCGGTGTATTCCTGAGAATCAGCGGTTGCTTCGGTAACAGAAGCGGGTTCAATGGTAAAGGAAACCGTAAGACTTCCTTTAAAGTTTCCTTTACCGGTTACGGTTGCGGTATATGTTCCGGCATTGGTAAGAGCGCCGCTCCAATCACTGATGTCATAAGCGGCATCAAGATTACCTGCTTTAACGGTGAGATCAGGAGTGAGAGCAGAACTGGTGTATTTCTGAGAAGCAGCGGTTGCGGTATCAATGGTTGCCGCTTCTATGTTCCAACTGTAAGTTTTTGCAGTAGTTGATTCGTCGCTCCATGCGTAGTTTGTTTTAGGTGTTGCGGTAAATTGATAAGTGCCAACATCGGTTGCTGCGTATGTGCCGCTGAGATCTACATTCGTTCCTACAGAAGTGTAACCGTTTTGGGATTCGCCATTGTATATGCGGTCTGTTTTGCTAGGTTCAACGGCGGTATTCGCGCGGTTAACAGTAACTACACCATTTACTGTAGTTACGCTATAGTTCGTAAATTCTGGCACTGTAGAGAATGTTATAGGATAAGTGTCAACAGGAGAAGTATTTTTATAGTTTGACGTAAGTACTGCCGATGTTGTAGGTACTTCTGCATCCTCAGTTACCCAACCTTCATAAGAGACATAGTAATCTGGAATTGGATCTCCATAAGCAACAGTAAAGGACTGTGCCGTTGCGGTAAGAGGTGCTTTTGCAATAGACCATTTGTATGTCTTTGTGTCGGTTCCACCGTCGCTCCATGCGTAGTTTGTGTTAGGTGTGGCGGTAAATTGGTAATCGCCTGCATCTGTTTTTGTCAAATCACCGCTAAGTGTTACATTCGTTCCGGTTCCGGAGTCTGTATGACAACTCCAGGATTTCCCGTTGTATGTGAGGTTTGTTGCAGGAGTTGGTTCAACAGCGGCATTTGCCGGGTTAATCGTTAAGGTTGCGGTTTTTGATTCAATAGCTTCGTAGTTTGTTGAATCACCGGTAAAGGTTGCCGTTGCGTTATATGTACCGGCATTTGTTCCGGTATTATTTGTATAACTTACCTGTACTCCGGTAGGAAGAGTTCCGGAAATGGTAACGGATTTTTCTGAACCATTGTATGTTTCAATCTTATCGGCAAAGGTTACACCGGACATATCATAGGTCGCTTTCGCAATAGACCATTTGATTTCTTTTGCTCCCGTTGAATCGTCAGACCATTTGTAACCGCTTTCAAGGGTTGCGGTTGCTGTATAATCATCGGCATTGGTTGCGGTATTGTCGGTTAAAGTGTAACCGAGACCTGCCTCAACGCCGGTTTGCGGTTGTCCGTTATAAACAAGTTCGGTTACTGCGGTAGGAACGGCAACGGCGGTATTTTCATTGCCATCCCTTTTGAAATCTGCAGTAACTGTAACATTCGCCGCAGGCATAGTGAATTTGAACGTATTTGTGTTTATTCTCGTAGTGATTGCAATTTGTGTACCTTCATTACCTTCGGTAGTATAGTAGAGTTTATGAAGATGATAAGCCTTACCTTGCTCTACTGTAAGAGGGAATACAGTTACAGTAACAGTTTCATCTTTGGCTGCGTTTGGTTTATCAATGGTTATATAGCCTTTTTGGGAACTTTTGGTTACCTCTGTTCTGGCGTTTATAACTTTATATTTTTCTGTTTCGCCCTGTTTTTCGGAGAAAGTTGCGGTAACAGTAACATCATTTTCACCTTCCGGCATAACGAAGCAGTAACCGTCGGTGGTTAATGAGATAGAGCCGGTATTTTCGCCGCATTTGTAGACAAGTGTTTCAAGCTCATAGCCATCATTAGGTGCAACGGTTACGGTAACGGTTTCATCTTCGATAGCGGTTGTGGGGTTAATGGTTATGGTGCCGTTTGCATTTTGTGCTGTTCCGTCGGTGATATTGCGTATTTTGGCAAATACAGCGGTAACGGTAACATTGCTTTCCGGCATTACGAAGCTGTTGTTGTTTGTAACTTCAACGGGGTTGCTATCTGCGTCAACTACGGTGATAGTTTTGAATTTATAGCCATCGTTAGGGGTATTACTCGTTACAGTAACAGTTTCGCCTGCGGCTGCGCTTTCAGGAAGAGTTATGGTGCCGTTGGCGGTTCCCGGAGTTCCGTTAGTGATTGTATATGTTGTTGCTGCTTGTGCTATCCAATGTGCGTAAAGGGTATGATCAATGTCTTTTGTAACGGTAGTTTCTGCAGTAACTTTATCGCCGTCTACTTCAGTAGTAAACCATCCGGCAAAGGTAGAGCCTTCTTTTGTCGGGCTTGTTGTAGGAAGTGTATATTTTCCGCCGATAGTTTCAGTAATTGAAGAAGGATTCGCCTCGGTATCGCCGCCGTTTTTATTGAAAGTTACATTGACTGTAGTTGCGGCAGGAGTAACGAGTTCACAAATAACTTTAAAGGTTATAGTAACATTGCCATCGAAAGTTTCGTCTTTTGTTATATCAGTATAGTTGCTATCGCCAGTTTTATATTGAATTTTGCTGATGGTATAGCCTTCCTTAGGTACGATTGTATCTATATAAGAGGTTATAGCACTACCATTGTTAGCTGTGCAAATAGTTATATCAAAATTATTGCTATTTTCACTATTTCGAACAGGCTTTTTTACGATTACATTTTTAACCTTTCCAGATAAAGTTATGTTGTCAGGACTTTTTCTACTATCGTAAAAAGTATAATCTCCTTGATTATAAGAAATGTTAACGGTTGGGTCTGGTTTTTTGTCGCTTCCTGCCGCCAACGCTGTCGTTGGGAACATTCCGAGGATCATGATTATCGCGAGAAGTAATGATAAGATTTTTTTACTCATTTAACTCTTCCTTTCTTATCTTTTGTTTTCGTTCTATGTTATCGGGTTTCCCCGTTGGTAAGGATTTTTCCGTGCCTTACAGATAAGACACAGAAAAGACCGCAATATTCAAAGGCACAAAACCTAAGCTGTGTCTCTGAATATTACGGTCTTTTGAAAAATTATAAAAAAAGGCTTGACAAATAAACCCAATCCGTTTAGACTGAGCTTGCTTGCTTGCTTGCTTGCTTGCTTGCTTGCTTGCTTGCTTGCTTGCTTGCTTGCTTGCTTGC
>JAZLFU010000048.1:0-4390 GCA_045615915.1 Oscillospiraceae bacterium | reverse complement strand
CGGAGCGAACATTCCGGGAAAGATTATCGCCCAGCGTGTATCGAGTATTCCGAACCATTCGCTTACAAGGTAGTTCGGAACAAGGGTTACCTGGTAGGGCATAAGCATGAGTATGACGTAGAAAAAGAACATAAAGCTCCGGAATTTTCCGCGCCACCTTGTGAAGCCGTACGCCGCGAGAGCCGCCGTTGCCACCTGTAAAATCACTATCGGAACAACGAGGATAACACTGTTCCAGAATTTGAACAGATAATCCGGACTTTTTATCAGCGAAGTTACGTACTGGGTAAGGCTCACCTTATCCGGAATGAATTTGAGGTTTACTTTATCGGAAATGAACACCTTCGTGTTGCTTGTGAAATTGGAAAAGATCTTTCCGTAGTTGGCGTTTATCTCGCTCTCCTCCATAAAGGAGTTCGTTATGGTGAGCACCGTCGGAAGAAGAAAGAGCAGAGCGAAAACGGCGCAGATAACGGTAATGATTATCCTGCCGATATTCTTTTTGAGTTTCATCAGCCTTCCACGTCCTTTCCGAATACGTCCTCCACCTTAAAGAGCAGGGCTATGAGCGCCACCATAAAGAGCGCGAGCAAAACCGCCGCCGCAGAAAGCTTCTGGTAGTCGATATTGTTAAAGACGTTGTTCATAAAGTGCTGCATCATATAAAGCCCTTCATACGGGTAGTTTCCGGTGAGAAGATATATCTCCCGGAACACCTTGAAGGAGTTTATGAGCGAAAGAATGGTTACGAAAAGCACAGTCGGAGAGAGATAGCGGAGCTTTATGGCGAAGAACTTGTACCATCCCGGCGCGCCCTCCACGTCCGCGACTTCAAGAAGCGCTTTCGGGATATTGGCAAGCGCCGCCATGAACAGAATCATATTGTAGCCGATATTCTTCCAGAGATAGAGTATCGTTATTACCGCTATCGCCCATTCGGATTTGAGCCAGTCGATCTTATCAAGACCGAAGTTCAGCATAAATTCATTTATGGCGCCGTTGTAGTCAAAGAGCACCTGCCATATAAGCACAACAGACGCCACCGGCACCATAATGGGACTCAAAAAGAAAGTCCGGAACTGGCTGTGGAAAGGGATATCCCTTTCGAGCATCAGCGCAAGTCCGAGCGGAAGCACCACCGCAAGAGGTACCGCCGCCGCCGAAAAGGTAAAGGTGTTTTTTACCGCTATTTTGAACGCCTCGTTCCCGAGTACGTTCTTGTAGTTCTCGAACAGAACGAATTCGGGATTTATGGGGCTTCTTATGAACGAGTAATACACGACCACCAGAAACGGAAGAATGAAGAATATCGTTACTCCTATGGCGCTCGGCGCTAAGAAAAGCACGCTATTGAGTTTATCTCTGAATCCGGCGCGGTTTTCGGTTATCTTACTTTTGTTCGTTGACATAGAGTTTAACCCTGCTCTGTATCATTTTTGCCGTATCTTCTACGGATTTCTGTCCCTGGAAATATCCCTGGACTTCTTCATTGATTATCATGACAAGCTCGTCGTTATAACGGTAGATAGTATCGCAGTTTTCGAAAAGGTCGAGAAGGATTCCGTATTCTTTATCGGTCATCGCGTAAACCGGAACGGTATCGTTTTCGGACCAGTAATAGGTCTTAGGTACTTCGTGCCAGCCTTTTTCGTTGACCTGACCTTCACCGTAAACAACGGCTGTCGGTTTCAAATCTTCCGTTTCGGAAACAACGTCGTCATCGACCACGGCTGCCGCACCTTCCACATAGCCGCCTTTGGCATAAACTATTCTCTCGTTCATATCGTTTTCGGGATCGTAGAACTCGTCGAAATCGGGAGTCATTGCCGCCTTTGCGTATTTATCGAAGGCGTTCTTATTTGTCGGATAGCCGTAAACGTATCTGTATTTCTCCTCCTCTTCAAGGTTATCGGTATCGCCTGTCTGGTATTCCTCGGTAAGAATCTTGCCGATGAAATCCCATACCGCGTCTTTGTATTTGCTTGTTGAGGACATGGCGAAGCCCGTTCCGCTCAATGTGAAGTAGCTTCCGCTTCCCTCCACGGTGGGCATACCGACGAAGCCTATGTTATCGCCGAAGGTGTAGAAGGTATTCGCGCGCCATTCGTTGAAGTCGTACATACTTATGGCTTTAAGGAGCTGTTTTCCGTTCTTTATCGCGTTATCGGTATTTCCGTCTTCCTTGTAGTCGTAGTTATCCCAGTCGAATTCAAGCGGGAAGGTGTTGGCGAATTCAAGAAGCTCGATAAATTCCTGACTTTCAAAATTGCATTCGCCGGTCTTCCAGTTTACGAAGCTTTCAAGGTTGCGGTTGACGAACTCGGAAAGCACAGTATCTTTCGTAAAGTAGTTTTCAAAAACTCTTGCGCCCTCCGGAAGCTTCGCGAGAGCCTCTTTAAGGTCGCTGAAGGTCCAGCTGTATCTGTCGCCGACGACATTTTTAAGTCCTATGTATGTATTGAAGTTGAAGCTTCCGTAAATCTCATAGAGCTTGCCGTCCTCGGTCTTGAGAGCGTTGAAGAACGGAGCCACGAGGTTTTCCATTCCTACGGATTTTTCGATATAGGGAGTGAGGTCCTCGAAAAGTCCCTTCGAATAGTAGCGGTTTATCGGGATATTGTTGGTCGCTATAATATCCGGTACTTTTCCGGCGATTATCTCGGTATTGAGTTTGGTTATTCCGGCGGAATAATCGTCGTTGGTCTCATATTCGCTGTAATCGTTTACTTTTATTCTGTAATTCGGGTTGGTCTTGTTGAAATCAAGAACCGCTCTTCTTGTATCCCAGTCAAGATAGTTTACCGCCATGGTGATTATCTCTTTCTGCGGTACTTCGGAGGACAGAGTCTTTACAAAATGAACAAGGCTCGTATTGTATTTTCCGTTGTCGTCCCATTCGCTGAGGAAAACGAAGATATCGCCGTCTTCGGCAACGTAGAAATTGCCTATGGTGTTCGCGTCAAGGTCAACGTCGATCCAGCTTACTATTTTCTCTTTTTCACCGGTCTCTTTTACTCCGAAAAGTCCGCCGCTGTAATTGTTGTAAATTACCGGATAATCCTTGCTCGTCGCGGCTATCTCATAGCAGTCGAAAGGAAGCGCTATCGGTTCGCCGAGCTCAAGGGTTTCGCCGTCAATTACGCGAAGCTCGTTTCCGTTTTCGTTCCAGCAGATCATTCCGACTTTTCCGCCGTAAACCTTTCCCATGCTCTGGAAATTGAGACCTTCGTATTTTTTAAGCTCTTTGCCTTCGGCGTCAACCACCTTTACGGTCTGGTAATCCGACATAAATATTCTTCCCTTTTCGTCAAATACGAAATAGCTGGGATAGAAATCGCCTTCACCTTCGGAAAAATGATAAAGCTCATGTTCCTCGACGAATTTTCCGTCTTTATCGTATACCTGGGATTTATAGGTGCCTTCGCTCCCGCTGTAATAGTTCCATTTGTAATCAACGGTCTCGTCAAAGTCCTCCGGAAGATCGTATAAGTCTTTGTTTTCGTACACAACAACGCAAATATTGCCGTTTCCGCCATCGTAAATTCCGTTTTCATAATCGTCAGTTTCAAGCTCAAAATCAAACTCCACCGGGTTTTCGCCGTTAAAGTCAATTCCGAAGATCTTTGTTTTGAAAATCTCTTCCTCCCAGGTGAATCCTTCCTCGGCAGGGATCATCGGAGCTTCGAAAGCAACATCGGCCGCCGCGATCTTCTCCGCTTCTTCCTCCGGCGCTTCATCTGTTACGGTGGTGTTTATTGCGATAGGTTCTTCGGCGTAAAGAGCCGGATCATAATCCGTTTCGGTATGGGTTATGGTATCCACAAGAACGCGGGCGGCAAAATATATTTTATCGCCGACTACCGCGGAGGACTGTATTCCGTCAAATTCAAAGGGAATATCCACGTAATTCGGAACGTATGTAAATTTATCTCCTGTATTTTCTTCTTTCTTGCTGCAGCCCGCAAAAAGCCCTGCTACAAACATGATCGCGAGCGCAAGCGCCAAAATTCTTTTCGTCTTCTTCATTGATGTTCTCCTTTCAGGAAAAAAATCGTATTTTGATTGCCGAATAAATAGTGTACTGAAAAACACGATTTATTGCACCGGAAAAGGCTGTGCCGTAAAAAAAATTTCAAACGCCCTTTCTCCAAGTTATATTATACCATAAAGTGCTCTTGACGTCTATATATAATAACAAATTTAATAGATTTTTAATAAATTTATCAAGTCAAAAGAGAGAGAAGAGAGAGAAAGAATTCTTTCTTCCTCTTCTTCTAGTTCTAGTTCTTGTTCTTGTTCTTCTTCTTATTCTGCTGCGTTACGGCGCGTTACAGGCGCGTTACATTTTCACCCGTGCTCAAAGCGTGGGCAAGGCTTGCGGCAAATATTG
>JAZLFU010000047.1:0-1126 GCA_045615915.1 Oscillospiraceae bacterium | reverse complement strand
GTGGAGCAACATAATAAATGTTTTCAAAACGTTCAGCGTTATGGATCTTATCGATATTATAATAGTTGCTTTCCTTTTATATAAAGTTTTGCAGTTTGCCTCTAATAGCAGGGCAGGATTGCTTATTAAAGGTATTTTTCTTGTGCTCGCTCTCTATCTTGTGGCGACTGAATTTGATTTCCGAAGCACGTCATATATACTTGAACAGTTGTTCAGTTTCGGAGTTATAGCGATAATCGTTGTTTTTCAGCCGGAGCTTCGCCATGCCCTTGAAAGCTTGGGACGAAAATCGAGCGTTTCAAGGATTTCAAATTTCAGCTTCTTCAATAATGAGCACGTTGATGATGAAACTCTTATGAGAGAGTGTATCGCAAAGGTCGTTGACGGTGTTTCGGAGCTTTCCAAACACAGCGTTGGCGCACTTATAGTGTTTGAGCGCGAAACAAAACTCGGAGAAATAATTTCAACGGGAACAATAGTCAATGCGGATCCGAGCAAAGAAATAATAGGGAATATATTTTTCCATAATGCGCCGCTTCATGACGGAGCTACTATTATCCGGGGAGGAAGAATATACGCTTCCGGCTGTTTCCTTCCGCTTTCGGAAAACTATGATATAAGCAATATGCTAGGAACACGCCACAGAGCAGCTCTCGGTATAAGCGAAAACAGCGATGCGGTTACAGTTGTTGTTTCCGAAGAGACGGGGCATATCACAATGGCTCTCAACGGCGTTCTCTATCAGGACCTTGATCCTATTGCGCTTAAACATAAACTCGAAGAACTTTTGATAGCTGAAAAATCGGATATTATCAAAAAGATTGAAAAAAGAGGAGGAGTTGAGGAATGAGCCAAAAAACACCTCTTATAAAAAATAAAAAATTTCTTGTTGCCGTATCTATTTTTATATCGCTTGTGTTTTGGCTTTATATATCCGTTGCCGTAAGTACGAGCGGCGAAACCATAATAGATAGCGTGGGAGTTAATATCAACGTACAGTCCGGTATACTTGGTCAAATGGGATTGAGCGTAATAGAAGGCGGAGAGACTACGGTAAAAGTTGCAATAAGCGGTTCGCGTACTGTTATCGGTGGCGTTACCGCGGAGGATATTACCATTGCGCCTT
>JAZLFU010000046.1:0-2064 GCA_045615915.1 Oscillospiraceae bacterium | reverse complement strand
CTTCAAACTGATGATGAGGAAAAGATAAAGGAAGTCGAAGACAAGGTCAAACTTTTGAGCTACGTAAGGCTTATGCGCCATGTTCTTCGCCGCGAAGGAGCGGATAGTGAGGAAGGAAAGGCAACAGTTGAACTTTGTAAGAAAAATATAGCCGAGCTTCTCGGAAAAATAGATACTTTGACATTTTAAGGAGGAACGGAGATATGGAAATAATCAAAAATGAAGAGGGCGCAAAGCTTACAGTTGCCCTTGTCGGAAGACTTGACACGACTACCGCGCCGAGTCTTGAAAACGAACTTAAAAAGAGCCTTGACGGGGTAAATGAGCTTTATCTCGATTTTAAAGAACTTGAATACATTTCTTCCGCAGGACTTCGCGTTATTCTTGCCGCACAAAAGGTCATGTCGAAACAGGGCGAAATGAAGGTAATAAACGCAAATTCGGATATCATGGAAGTTTTTGAAATAACCGGTTTCGTTGATATTCTTACCATTGAATGATTTTTAAAACGGAATATTGAAAGAGCAGTCGAAAGATTGCTCTTTTTTTATGGCAATTACTTAATAAACTAACATATTATTATTGTAATCCAACGTTTTTGGTGATATACTATATTTTGAATTATCATGGGTTACTGTACGAAAAGGAGGCGCCGGATTTTGAGAATAATCGGAATAGACCCGGGTTATGCAATAGTCGGCGTCGGTGTTGTTGATTATGTAAAGAACAAGTTCTATCCCGTAAAATACGGCGCGGTAGATACTCCTGCGGGGACTCCTTTCGAACAGAGGCTTGCCGATATTTATAATACCGTTTCGGAGGTTATAGCGGAAACCAAACCCGAATGTATGAGCATAGAAAAGCTATATTTTAATAATAACCAGAAAACCGCAATAGACGTTGCCGAGGCGAGAGGTGTAATTCTTCTCGCGGCGATACAGGCGGGAATACCGATATTCGAATATACTCCGCTCCAGATAAAACAATCCCTTGTCGGCTACGGAAGAGCGGAGAAAAAACAGGTTCAGATAATGGTAAAGGATACTTTAAGACTTGAAGCGATACCGAAGCCGGACGATACCGCCGACGCTCTTGCCGCCGCTATCTGCCACGGTTACAGCAACGGTTCAAGATTATCTAAAGCAATGAAGGAAGTGAACGGACTATGATATACAGCCTTTCGGGAAGACTTTCTCACGTTGAAGACACGATGTTCGTAGTGGAATGCGGCGGAGTCGGTTATCAGTGCAAATGCTCCGCAACAACTCTTTCCTGCCTTCCTCCGGTGGGCTCGGACGTAAAGGTTTTTACGACTATGACCTATAATCAGGAAAGCGGCCCGGACCTTTACGGATTTTACGACAGAGCGGAACAGGATTGTTTCCGGCTTTTAACAAGCGTTTCCGGAGTTGGACCGAAGGCGGCTCTCGCGGTCCTTTCCGAATTTACTCCGGAGGGATTTGCCCTTGCGGTTGCCTCCGGCGATACAAAATCAATAACGAGAGCGAAGGGAGTCGGTCCGAAAGCTGCCCAAAGAATAGTGCTTGAGCTTTCCGATAAGGTTTCCGGCGAAGCGGCATCAAAGGGCTTCGGAAACAGTCCGATTTCCGTTTCCAATATAGGAGGAAATGCAGGCGAAGCTATTGCCGCAATGGTAAGCCTCGGCTATACCAATTCGGAAGCCGCCGCAGTAATAGGAAAACTTCCGCCGGATATGCCGGTTGATGAGATGATAAAAAAGGCCTTGCGCAGTCTTGCGATGGGAAGATAAGGAGGTAATAAAATGCTTTCAAACGAAAGAGATTTTGAAAACAGAATAGTTGCTCCCGAAATGGACGAAACGGACAGAGAAAATGATATATCCCTCCGTCCGAAAACCCTTGACGAGTACATAGGCCAGACGAAAGCCAAAGAAAATATGGCTATATATATCGAAGCCGCAAAACGAAGAGGAGATGCTCTCGACCACGTTTTGCTCTATGGCCCTCCCGGACTCGGAAAAACCACCCTTTCCGGCATTATTGCATCAGAGCTGGGAGTGAATTTCCGTGTTACCTCCGGTCC
>JAZLFU010000045.1:0-2566 GCA_045615915.1 Oscillospiraceae bacterium | reverse complement strand
TATATCTCCTTTCAAAACCTCGCCGAAAACTTTACACAGGGGAGGCTTTTCTTGAAAACTGAAAGCTGAAAACTTATTTATGCTTTCTTCTTTTTCTTCGCTATCGCAGCCGCCGCGATACCTATTACCGCCACAGCGCCGATTGCCGCCACTATCCAGCCGTTGCCTTCGGAAATGGTGGAGCCGAGGGAAATATCTTTCCAAATTGTATCGAATTGCTGGCTGAACTTACAGTCTTTTACTTCTCTGGCATATAAGAAACAGTTTTTATCTCCGTTAGTGGTACTGCATCCTTCCACAACGGCGTCTCCGCTCCAGTCATATATGTCCCATCCTTCTACAGTTGCGTAGCATCCGTTAAAAATGCAGTTTTTAACAGTTGCGCCTTTGGAGCCTATGTAGATTGCGCCGCCGTAAGCGCAGTGGCAGCTTTCAAAAGTGCAATTTTCAATAGTGCAGCCGGGATCGTATTTTGTTACCCAGATAGCGGCGCCCCAGACTTCTTTATTACTCGGATTTTCACATTGATAAAAACCGCCGTTTTTGATATGGCAATTATTTCCGTTGACAACAATGGCGCTGGCGTAATCTCCACTGCCGCTGGCGCCTGTCGAAGAAAATATCTTATTATTAAAATCAATAGTTACGTCATCGGCGTTTATATAGAAGAAAACGCCGTAGTCCCCTGTTCGGGAAAAGGTGGCTTTCATATAATAATTGTCGTGAAAATTGATGGTACAACCATTAGCCTTGATTTCGATGTTTTCCTTGTTTGATCCGATAAAAAAGTTTCGCGAACAATATACGTCAATTACCTCATTAGTCGAAAGCCCTTCCAACAGGGTTTTTAATTCCTCAAAGGAACCTACGTTGTACGCAAAAGCGTTTACAGGGAAAATACTCATTAGCAAGACCGCCGCCAAAATCAGACTCACGATTTTTTTCATTTTATATCTCCTTTCAAAACCTCGCCGAAAACTTTACACAGGGGAGGCTTTTTTTGAAAACTGAAAGCTGAAAACTGAAAACTCAGCGTTCTTCTTTTGTTTTCATAATATTTGCTCCTTCTGTAAAATCTATCTTCTGAAAACTGAAAACTGAAAACTCAGCGTTCATCTCTTTATACGTTTAAAAAAAACGAAATGGCTAATGTTTTTGAAAAATTTTTTCAAAAATTTATTTCCTGCAATTTTATAAGCGTCGCTATGTAGATTTTAAGCGCTTCGAGCAGGTATTCAACAGACGCGCCTTCGTTGACTCCGTGAACGGGGCCTACGAAATCCGGGGCGGGCCTTTCCGGGTGTTCCGGACCGAATGAAACCGCGTTCGGAAAATCTCTTGCGTAGGTTCCGCCGCCCATGGTATAGAGCTTCGCGTCCTCGCCGGTAACTTCGTTATAGGTGTTTATACAGGCCTGGATCTCCGGGCTGTCCGGTTCAATGTAGAAAGGCTCCATATCGGAAAGAAGCTCGGCGGTGGCGCAGCCGTCGGCGACCTTTTCAATGATCTCGCAGATCTTCTTTCCGTTTGTGTTGGTGGGGTAACGGCAGTCAATGCTTTGAACAAAATGGCCGTCAATAATTTTAATAACGCCGCCGACTGCTGTAAGCGGGGCAAATTTTCCGTCGTCGGCGTCGATTCCGAGAGCGGAGCCGTCCGTTGCGTCGTGGAGCTTTTTGATAAGGCGGAAATATTCTTCCTCCGCCGGTGAGCAAAGTTCGTTTTCAAGGAGGTAGTTCACAAGAACACCGATGGCGTTAAGGGTACCCTTTGGCAAAGAAGCGTGGCCGCCTTTGCCCGTTGCCGTAATAGTGAGTTTTCCGTCGTTCGCTTCAAGGGTAATATGCTCGGCGCTCTCCAAAGGCTTCTCCGGCATGGCGATAACGGCGACAGCCTTATCCGGAATGGCGTTGGGAACGAAACCACCGTCGATGGAGAGTATCTTTTCCGGTTGGCATTTTGAGATTATGGAGCCGCGGAATATACCTTTTTCACCGTTGCAGACAGGGAAATCGGAATCCGGGCTGAAACAGAAAACGGGAGCGGGGTAGTTTTTGAGGTAATATGTAACGTCCTCCATTCCGGTTTCTTCGTTCGTGCCGAGGAGCGCTCTTACGGTATAGCGGAGCGGTATTTTTTTGTCTTTGAGGTATTTGAGGGCGTAAAGGCAAATTACACTCGGGCCTTTGTCGTCCATAACGCCGCGGCCGAGGAGGTAGCCCTCCTGCTCGCGCATGACGAAGGGGTCGGCCTCCCAACCGTCGCTCACCGGCACGACGTCGAGGTGAGTTATGGTGGAGATATATTTTTCGGAGCCTGCGGGAAGCTCGGCGTAGCCTATGTAGTTTTCGCAGTTTCTCGTGTCGAGGCCGAGTTCTCCGGCAATTTTGAGGCCAAGCTCAAGGGCGCGTTTCGGTTCGGCGCCGAAGGGCGCTTCGGGAGCGGGCGTTCCCTCGATACTCGGTATGGCAACGAGCCTTGCGATATCCCGAAGAATACCTTCGCGGTTTTCTTCAATAAACTTTTCGATTTCAGCATAATTGATTTTCATGGTATATATCTCCTT
>JAZLFU010000044.1:0-4467 GCA_045615915.1 Oscillospiraceae bacterium | reverse complement strand
TGTATAATATAAAAATATCATCGGTAGTTTTCTTTATTTCTCTTTTGTTATCTTTTTGAACCATTGATGATAAACCGTTTTGTACATATTCCGCAAGGTCTTTACTTGACTCGTTATTTTTGCCGTAAAATACTTGAGCACCGTGAGCATTTCCGCCGAAAAAGTTTTGATGAATGGAAATAAAACATTTACAATCGCTTCGTTCAATAAGTTCTAAACGGTTTTTTATATCAGAAACTTTTTTTGCTCTTTGAGATGAAAGACCTTTATCACATGTCATTGTATCACTATCGCGTGTATATAAGACATCGTATCCTAAAAGCCGCAAAAAGGCTCCTGTTTTTAATGTAATTGAAAGATTTAAATCTTTTTCTAAAGTACCGTCTATTCCTATCGCTCCGCCGTCTTCTCCACCGTGCCCGGCGTCAAGAATAATCAGATTGTATTGCTCCACAGCGTTTTTTGAAACAGTTTTAACAGTATCGGTTTTAAAAACAAAAGGAATAAAAACTATCATAAATGAAAAAAGAGCCAAAATAAAAATTTTCAAGTACAATGATTTCATATATATGCACTTCCCTTCTGTATGGATATATACGCAGAAAAGTGCTTCAATATAATTTACATATATATTTTATCACAAATATTCTATTTTGTATATGTTAGTATATATTTTTTTATTTTCTATTGCTTTTCACAAACTAAAGTGTTAAACTAATGGTGAATTAAATTATAGAGTTTTGAGGTGATATAAAATGAATAACCATCTTAAAGACGAAAGTCTTGATTATCTTTTGAGCGCTATTCTTACCCTTGAAAATAAAGAAGAATGCTATAATTTTTTCCGTGATCTCTGCACAATTCCCGAACTGAAAACTCTTTCTCAACGTTTTCATGTAGCTAAAATGCTTTCCGAACACAAGGTATATAGCGATATAGTTGAAGAAACCGGCGCTTCTACCGCAACTATAAGCAGAGTAAACCGTTCTCTTTCGGAAGATTACAATTCATGCGGCGGGTATGCACTGGTTTTTGAAAGGCTAAAAGATAAATAAAATGAGTTATTATGGAGATTTCGCGCGCTTTTACGATAAGTTTACTAAAAATTTAGATTATGCGGCAAGAGCGCGCTATTTTGATACAGTAATACAAAAATATAATCCTAAAGCTTCCCTGTTGCTTGATCTTGCCTGCGGAACCGGTTCTTTAAGTTTTGAACTTGAAAATTTCGGATATGATATAGTAGCTGTTGATAATTCTTTTGAGATGCTTTCTGTAGCAACCAAAAAAAAGAGTGAGCTTGGGAGCGACGTATTGTTTCTGTGCCAGGAAATGAGCGAGCTTGATTTATTCGGAACGATAGATGCAACAGTTTGCGCTCTTGACAGTATCAACCACATAACAGATGAAGAAGAACTTGAAGAAGTTTTCAAAAAAGTTTCTCTTTTTTCAAACAAAGGCGCTGTTTTTGTTTTTGATGTAAATACTCCGTATAAGCATCAAAATATACTTAGCGATAATACTTTTGTTTATGAAGAAAATGATACTTTCTGTGTTTGGCAAAACAGTCTTGATAATGATAATGTAACAGTAGATATTTCTCTTGATTTTTTTGATAAAAACGAAAACGGAACATACGACAGATATTCAAGCGATTTTTCCGAAAAAGCATATGATATTGATTTCCTTAAAAATCTTATTATAAAAAGCGGATTTGAAGTAAAAGCTGTTTTTGATGAAGATAGTTTTATTCCGCTGATGCCAAAAAGTCAGCGTGCGATTTTTGTTGCAATAAAATTATAAAAAATGCTTGACTTTTTTAATTGTATGTAGTATGATATTAAAGTCGTCCGGGGGCATAGCTCAGCTGGTTAGAGCACCTGCCTTACAAGCAGGGGGTCATAGGTTCGAGTCCTATTGTCCCCACCAGAGAATCGTTGCTTTTATGCAACGATTTTTTTATACCCATTTTAAGCAAAAACGGAAATAGAGAATATTTTTATTTTGTAGTATAATTAGTTAGGGTGATAATATGAAACATATTGTAAATGTTGTCAGCGAAAATGAATGGCTTAAAGCTTACAAAGACAAAAATGATATGAATAAATTTATCAAGGATTGTCTTTGCGATGGAGCCGAAGTTATTCGCGGCGGTGAGGATACGACAGGTATCTATAATTCTGAAAACGTTATAGGTGTTCACCTGTTCTTCTACCCTAACTGGCTTGATTTTTGGAACAACGACATCGACAGTCTTATCAGACATTTCGGAAAAAGAGAGGTTTGGGAAGGCTATTATCGGGCAAAAAATCGCGAAGAATTTTTAATTCCTTATCAAAATGATATGGATTATGCAGAAAAAAACGGCGCTGAATACGTTGTTTTCCATATCAATGACGTATCAAACGAAGAAATATTTACTTATAAGTGGGAACACAGCAACGTTGAAGTAATAAAAGCGGCGGCTGAAATCGTAAACGAACTTACAAAAGGTCGCAATTATCATTTTAAACTCCTTTTTGAAAACCTTTTTACGCCGGGAATGACTATGCTTGATCCGGAAGAAACCGAACTTATGCTAAATCTCACGGATTATAACAATAAAGGTCTCCTTATGGATACCGGACATCTTATGTGTGCTCCACAAAATATAACAAATGAAGAACAAGGCATTGATTTTGTTTTGCAGACAGTAAAAAATCATGTCGAATTATCAAAAGAAATAAAAGCTTTGCATCTTCACAAATCAACTTCCGGCGATATTGTTTCGGAATTAAAAAAGAAAACGATAATTCCGAAAGATGATTTCTATGACAGATTTTCACAGAGCTATTCAATAATTCTTGATATTGATCAGCACAGACCTTTTGAAAATCCGCGCGTTCAGGAAATATTGGAACTTGTAAATCCAGAATACGTAGTTCATGAAGTTTCCGCTAAAAACCGCGAGGAAAAACTGAAAAACGTGCTCATCCAAATGAAAGCACTCGGAAGATTATAAAAAATATACAAAATAAAAAAGCCGCTGATAAAAGCGGCTTTAATTTTTTGATATTTTTTTATAACTTTCTGCTTTTCCGGTATCATCAAATATTATTTTATAACCCTCGCAGGGTTTTGGCTGCCATTCATAATAATTGTTGTGTTCACTATCGTTTGGAAAAAGTTTTTGTATATATGAAGTGATTATTCCGCCGTGGCAAACGATGATACAGTCCTCTTTTACATATTCGTCAAGCGCCGAAAATGCTCTCTCGCACATTATTTCTCCGCTTTCTCCATTTGGACATACTTTACGCCAATTATCACCGGATATCCATTCTTTATAGGCTTCCCTATCTTTAAGCTCATCGTATGATTTCATCTCGAAATCACCGAAATCTATCTCATTTAACCGAGGATCGCTTATAAAATCAACGTCATTACCGTAAATTTCAAAAAGAGTTTGTTTTGTCCTCAAAAGATCGCTTGTTATGAGTTTAAAGCCGTTTTTATCAGGATATATCCCGGCATTTTTTCTTTCCGTAACAGCCTCTATTCCCTCTTTTGCAAGCGGAAGATCGGTAATACCATAATAAAGGCGTTTTATATTACCCTCAGTGATACCGTGCCTTAATAAATAAACTGTGCTCAATTTTTTAATCTCCCTCAACATATGGAACAGAACAAATCCAAGTATTTTCTTCATTACAAATTTCAAGATATATATTCTTTTTACCGATATATCTTATCGCCGCTATTGTTTCATCGTCTGTAATATAATTTAATTTTGTTCTTTCAGATGATGGATCATTATTTGAGCAGCTGTATAATTTAAGTCCGAAAAGATCATTGATTGAAAAATAGCTTGCGAGTATTCCGTGCTCAGCGTAAAAAGTATCATTATAATCAAGAGTGTAATCGGAGGAAATTGCTTTATTTGCATCAATTATTTTGATATTATTACCGGTCATAAGCGAAATAAATCTATCGGAAAGCGGGTATCTCGGACTGAAATTTTCCGCATACGAAAAGCCGGCAAGCAATTCATTGTTTTTAATATTGTAAAGAACAACGGCAAAATAGATATAATCCGATGAAGAAATCTGAACAACTATTTTCTTTCCGTTATCAATAAAACATGGCTCAAAATATTTATACGGAGCTGTTCCACAAGGGACTTCGTATATCCACGGAGCCTGCTTTAATGAATCAAGTACATTTTCTTCAATTTCGTCGTTTAATAATATCCGTTTTTCGTTGCCGGTTTCCAAATCCATATACATAATACCTTCGGAATTTTCCCAAACTATCTCATTATTATAAATGGAATAGTTTTTTAAAGTATTGAGTGAAGAAATATCGTCAATAATATTTTGCGGAAGTTCTTTGAAAAAATGAGCATTTGGATCAGCGCTGTTGTAATAATGGATTCCGGTTTTAGCGGCAATATAATAATCGTAACCTTCCAAGTAATCAGCAGCTTCT
>JAZLFU010000043.1:0-5037 GCA_045615915.1 Oscillospiraceae bacterium | reverse complement strand
ATTTTATTTATTTGTTATTGTTAGCACTCTCGTTTATTGAGTGCTAACAATATTTTATACTATACAGCTTGAAAAATCAAGTGTTTTTGCCCATATTTTCAAAAAATATTTACATTTTTTGCTCTTCAAGCGGCATTTTCTTCGCTATCAGGAATTTTATCGGTATTCCCTGTTCGGAAAACATCTTTTCGTGTTCCGTTGCAAGGCTTTCCGTAAATCCGGAATTATGAAGATCTTCCGTAACATAGGTTAACTCAAAACCACATTCCGCAAAATAACGTTTTGACGAAAGAAACAAATCATCATTATCGGTTTTAAACCAGATCTCTCCTCCATCGCGGAGAAATTCACGGTACTGCATAAGCTGATTATTATGAGTCAAACGTTTCTTATGATCATGTGTTTTCGGCCATGGATTACAAAAATTTATGTAAATTCGCTCACAAATATCATCTTTCGAAAAAACTTTGTTTATAAGCATTATTTCCTGGCTGAAAATCAGAACGTTGTCTATGTCCTTTTTGGCTTCTGCATATTCTCTCTTGATATTTCTCATTGCAAGGCCGAGCATTTCGCTTTTTATATCAACCGCAATAAAATTTATATCCGGATTTTGCACCGCCATTTTAGATATAAATCCGCCTTTTCCACAGCCAAGTTCTATCATGAGAGGTCTATCGGATTTAAAAGCACTATGCCATTTTCCTCGGTTATCAGCCGGAACGTCTATACAGTTTTCCCATTCTGCAAGCTCCGGTCTTGCCCATGGCTTTCTTCTTATTCTCAAACCCTTTCCTCCTCTATCCCGTAGACACGGCAGGCATTTTTTCTCGCGTCATCAATGAGAGTCTGAACATCTGTTTCGCGAATCTCAGCAAGGCGTTCCGCAATAGCTGGTATCAAACTGCTGTCGCAGCGCTGTCCTCTGTACGGAACCGGAGCAAGATACGGTGAATCCGTTTCGAGAAGTATTCTGTCCTCCGGGACCTCTTTTACCGCAAGTAAAAGTTTATTTGCATTTTTGAAGGTAACCGAACCTGTAAATCCGATATACATTCCAAGCTTAACAAATTCCTTTGCCATTTCCGCAGATCCTGAAAAGCAATGAATTATCCCTTTCGGGTGATATTTCTTCACCAGTTCAAAAGTATCGGCGTGTGCTTCTCTGTCGTGTATTATCACGGGCAAATCAAGGTCATTCGCCAAAGCAAGTTGAGCAGAAAACACCTCGATCTGTTTATCTCTTGGAGAGAAATCATAGTAATAATCAAGACCGATTTCACCAATCGCTTTAACTTTTTTGTTTTCCGCGAAAGATCTTACTTTATCTATGTAGTCTTCCATTCCGTCTTCCGACGCCGAATGAGGATGCACTCCAACCGCGGCATACACCCAATCGTATCTTGATGCAATATCAATAACTTTTTCACACGAAGCCAAATCGCACGCCGGATCCATAACCATCGAAACACCTTTTTCACAAAGGCTGTCTAAAACTTCGTATCTGTCATCATCGAATTTCTCATCGTCGTAGTGGGCGTGAGTATCAAAAATTCCTCTGTATTCCATCAATGAAGTCTTGTTCCTACAGGTACGGAATCATCTATAAACGTTACGCAAACCGAACCGTCTTCTCTGTTTCCGGCAAGAAGCATTCCGTTGGAATCAACTCCGCAGAGTTTCGCAGGTTTAAGATTTGCAACTACAATTATTTTTTTGCCTATAAGTTCTTCGGGCTCATAGTATTGAGCAATTCCGGAAACTATCTGGCGTCCGCCCATTCCGTCATCAAGCTGAATTTTAAGCAGTTTCTTTGCTTTCGGAACTTTTTCGCAAGCCACAACTTTTGCAACACGAAGCTCAACTTTGGTAAAATCGTCAATGGTGATCTCCGGTTCGAGAACTATCTCTTCTTTCGGTTCCTCTTTTGGTGCTGCAGCGTCTTTCTGTTCATTTTCGAGATCAACAAGCTCTTTTGCTATATCGATACGCGGGAAAAGAGTTTCTCCTCTTTTTACGGAAACTGTATCGCCGAATCCACCGAATTTGGCTGCGCTTTCGTATTTTTTCAAATCCTCATTTGCGCCTATCTGTTCAAAAATCTTTTCAACAGTTTCCGGCATAAACGGAGTCAAAAGAACAGTACATACACGAATGCTCTCAAGGAGATTATAAAGAACAGTTGCAAGACGATCTTTCTTTTCAGGGTCTTTTCCAAGGGTCCAAGGCGCGGTTTCATCAATATATTTATTGGAACGGGATATTATTTTGAATATCTCCATAAGAGCGTTTTGAAAAGCGTAAGTTTCCATTTCGTTCTCATATTTTTCTTTGAGGCCGTTTACCATTCCGATAAGTTCGTAATCAATCTCATCGACTTCTCTTCCGGAAAGAAGTTCACCACCGAAATATTTATCAACCATAGCAACAGTTCTCGAAACAAGGTTTCCGAGATCGTTTGCGAGGTCGCTATTTATACGGTTAATAAGTGCCTCATTGGTAAAAGCACCATCGGAGCCAAACGGAAACTCGCGAAGGAGGAAATAGCGAAGCGCATCAGTTCCGTATCTTTTGCAAAGAATTACCGGATCGACAACATTTCCTTTAGATTTAGACATTTTTCCTCCGTCAATAAGAAGCCAGCCGTGTCCGTAAACACGTTTCGGAAGAGGAAGATCAAGAGCCATAAGCATTGCAGGCCAAATAATCGTATGGAAACGAACTATCTCTTTACCGACAAAATGAACATCAGCCGGCCAATATTTTTCGAAATCATCATATTTCTCATTTCCGTAACCGAGAGCAGTTATATAGTTTGAGAGCGCATCTACCCAAACGTATACAACGTGTTTCGTATCGAATTCAACCGGAACGCCCCAGTTAAAGCTCGTTCTTGAAACGCAAAGATCCTCAAGACCGGGTTTGATAAAATTATTCACCATCTCATTAAGGCGCGAAGTCGGAAGAAGAAAATCCGGATGCTCCTCATAATATTTTACAAGTTTATCGGCATATGCGGAAAGTTTAAAAAAGTATGCTTCTTCTTCGGCATCAATAACTTCTCTTCCGCAATCGGGACATTTACCATCTATAAGTTGGGTTTCTGTCCAAAAAGACTCACAAGGAGTACAATATTTTCCTTTATATGATCCCTTATAAATATCGCCTTTATCATAGAGAGCTTTAAAAATTTTCTTTACACTTTCAACATGATAATCATCAGTTGTTCTGATAAAACGGTCATTAGAAATATTCATCATCTTCCAAAGATCCTGTATTCCCGAAACTATTTCATCTACATATTGTTGCGGAGTAACACCGGCAGCTTCGGCTTTTTGCTGGATTTTCTGACCGTGCTCATCTGTTCCTGTCAAGAACATAACGTCATATCCCTGAAGGCGTTTATATCTTGCCATAACGTCTGTTGCAACAGTACAATAGGTATGACCTATATGGAGTTTACTCGAAGGATAATAAATAGGTGTGGTAATATAAAATTTAGGCTTATCCATTACTTTTTCTCCTTTATGTTTATATCAATAGTTTTCTAAATATTCCGCCATCTTCGAAGAAAAATCTTCAGCGGTAACATTCCCTTTGAATATTGAAATTACCAAACCGCAAAATTCATCTTCAAGTGTCTCGTTTTCTGCTGCTTTTATTTTGAACTCCGGTACAAAAACACTTCCGTTTCCCATTGAACTGTATACCGAAGAATAATTTTCATCGAATCCGTAACTTTCTGCTGAATTTGAAACTTTAAACACCGGCGCAGCTTCTCCGAGAGTTTCGGCCGCAATACTTATAGCAATATCGCTGTATTGGAAAACCATAAATTTCTTTGCAAGTTCAGGATTTTCAGCTTCATACGGAATATACATTTCAGAAAATTCTACAACATTTATTCTGTTTCCTATATCGATTACAGGATAAAATGCAAAACCGTATTCATCAGAGCCGCTCTCCTCCTCCAAAAAATCCGAAAGGTCGGAAAGTGTTCCGGAAATGAAAAGTGCTTCTCCGTTCTTAAGGCTTGAAATAGCGTCATCTTTCGTTTTCTTTGAGCTTCCGTCCGCAACAAGCTTCTTTATTTTTTCAATATATCCTGCAAAAGTATTTACGGATTCATCTTCCCACGCTTCGCTATTGCAATTAAACATTCCCGCAAGCTTTTCCGTACCTGTAACGGAGCCTACTGCGGAAGCAAATATATCCATAAATTCATCCGGCTCCGCTCCGGCATAACTGAATATTGATATTTTCTTTTTATCGCATTCTTCTGCAAGTTCTATGAATTCATCCCAGGTTTTCGGAACAGCCCAACCATTCTCCGAAAGTAAGGTTTTATTATAAATCATACCTTTGGCATCAAAGAAAAGCGGTGCAAGATATATTTCGTCATCATCGTATGGCTTACTTATGGCATTATCAAAAATTCCCGAAAAAAGGAGTGGTTTTGCCGTTTGTGAGATATCAGAAAGAGAAACAAGCGCTTTATCTTTTATAAGCGCCGTTGTAACTCCGCTTTCTTCATTTGACGGAAGAAAAACAAAATCCGGTGAAGCTCCTCCGAGTATTCTGTTTCGAAGTTCATATGCCGCATTTTTATCAATGAACATATTTACTTTTACTCCGGGATTGTTTTCTTCAAAAGCAGAAATAATTCTGTTCCAATATTCCGAATCATTTTCTCTGTCATATATAACAATGTCAAGTTCCTGTTTAATTACGTTTCCATCCGGATTTTCGGTATCTTCCGGGTTACTTTCCGTATTGCTGTTCGAACAACCGTAAAATACTGAAATGACAATAATTAAAGCAAGGATTAAAGAAATTATCTTTTTCATAATTTTCCTCCGACCATAAATATACATTATATAGTTTACCACAAATATACGTTTAATAAAAGAGGTTTTTGATATTATTTCAAATTATTCTTTACTTTTTGAGAACTTTATTCTAAAATTAAAATAGTAATTATGTTTTGGAAGTGATATATTGGAAAAATATCTGCATATATTTTTAATATCCATGGTA
>JAZLFU010000042.1:0-8189 GCA_045615915.1 Oscillospiraceae bacterium | reverse complement strand
AGATAGTTGCGGGCGTAACCGTCGGAAGCGTTTATAAGCTCTCCCTTTTTTCCGGAACCCTTTACGTCTTCGGTAAGAATAACTTTCATTTTTTTCTCTCCTTTATATAAATTTCAAAATGTTAAATTCCGAGGCTTTCTTCGGCGTGGCCCTCCGCTTTGACGTAATAATCGTCTATCGCGTCAAACAGGCGTTTCTGGGCTTCGTTTTTCGATATGTCTTTTATCTGGGCGCCCGCCATAGTCTGATGACCGCCGCCGCCGAGGGCTTCCATAATGACCTGTACGTTTATTCCGCCGAGGCTTCTTGCGGAGAAAGAAACTCCGGCGCTCGTACTGTACATAACGACCGAAGCGGAAACACCTTCAATGGTCAGAAGCTCGTCTGCCGCCTGGGGAGCAACAAGTCCTATATCGTTAAAATCGGCGGCAAAGGAAACGGCGACTCCACGGTAAACCTCCGCTGCGGAAACTATTGACGAGCGGTGCTGGTAGCTTTCAAGGCTCCCCGAAAAGAGCTGTTTCACCTTAACGGTATCCGCTCCGAGCTTGCGGAGATATGCCGCCGCTTCGAAAGTGCGTACTCCGGAGCGCATTGAAAAGCTCTTCGTATCGAGCATTATTCCGGAGAGGAGGGCTTCCGCCTCCGATTTCGTGGTCTTGCAGTCGCTTCCGAAATACTGGAGCAGTTCCGCCACCATTTCCGAAGCGGAGGAGGCGTGCGGCTCGTGGTAGAAAATAAGCGCATTGTCTATGCTTCCCACCATTCTTCTGTGGTGGTCGATGACCGCTATATTGCGGCAGGCGGAATAGATTTCCGGAGATTCGAGTATTCCGCGGATATGGGTATCGACTATAATCAGCAGGGTGTTTTCAATAACGAGGGGAAGGGCTTCCTCAGGAGAAACGAAAAGGTCGAGCTTTCCGGTTTTCTCCGTCTTTTCAAGGAGAGGTCTGGCAAGACAGCTTTCACGTTTTACCACTATCTTCGAATCCTTTCCCATATCGCGGCAAGCTTCGGCCATAGCTATTGCGGCGCCTATGCAGTCAAGGTCTCCGAACCGGTGGCCCATAACGATAACGTTGGAGCTTGCTTCGATTATATCCCGAAGCGCCGCCGCAACAACACGGGTTTTTACCTTGGTACGTTTTTCAATTCCCTGGGCAAAGCCGCCGTAAAATTCATATCCGTTCAGATTATGGACTGCCGCCTGGTCTCCGCCGCGTCCAAGAGCCATTTCAAGCGCCTGACCGGAAAACTCAACGAGCTTGTTGAGGTCGTAATCTCCTCCGGCAACGCCTATTGAAAGCGTTACAGGAAGGCCTTCGCTTGTCGTTATCTTTCTTGCTTTATCGAGAATTGAGAAGCGATCGTCTATCATTCCGCGAAGATATTTATCTTCGACTATCGCGATATATTTGGAGTTTTCATAGTGTTTTATAAGCGCGTGGTTTTCCTCCGCGAAGTTTTCAAAGAGGTTTTCGACCTCGCCGATGATCCGGCTCCTTTCACTCTCTTTGCAGTTCGCGAAAAGGTCTTCGAGGTTGTCGAGGACTATCGTGAGAATGGTAGGTCTGCTTTCGTCGTACAGTCTTGTGATGAGTTTTTCTTTGCTTTTATCGATGAAATAGAAAGCGTAGAGCCTTTCGCCCTTTTCAACGGAGCTTGAAGCGAAAACACAGTAACAGTTGTTTCTGTAAGTTACCTCACAGCCCTCCGGAGTGAACGCCTTATCTCTGTCGAAGCCTTCAAAGAGCGCCGGGGCGAAAAATCCGTAGCCTTCGTTATCTCTCATAACGGAATTGTGGAATATTTCGTTTGACCAGAGAATAATACCGGCTTCATCGGTTATTACCACGGGCATCGGGAAATTTCTCAATGCGTCGTGCTGGACCGCTCCGAGCCTGTTGCTCACGTATTCGAGGAACTTTCTTGAATCCTTTCTCGCCAGGAAAAGGCGGAATATTCCGAATCCGAGGGCAAAGACGGTTATTACCGCTTCGATGATAAAAAGCGTTTTATTCAGAGTTCCGGTTATGACGGTAAACAGTATGAGAAGCGCCATGAATGCAATAAGCACAAGTTCAAGAAAATCAATTTTATTTTTCATAGCGGAAAACAGTACCTCCGATTTAATAATTGATATTCTCCCATATTAAACATAGTCATTATATCAAAAAAAATTCGGTTTTACAATATAAATGAAAAATAAATATAACACAATTTTATAAAAGATTTTTTCGCCGTTGCATTTTGAAAATTACTATGCTATGATAAAAAAAGATAATATTGCGGCGGAGGTGTATATGCTTGTCCGGATTTGTTTGTGAAGCCTGCGGAAGAAAAGAGTTCGAAGAATACGGCGGAAAGGTGGTCTGTTCTTTCTGCGAGAGCGAATATAAAACGGAAAAAGAGGGTTTCTCTCCCGAAAAGGTTTTTCCGAAGGAGTACGTAGGGCTTCTTGAAAAGGCGGAGGAATACCGCGAATCGGAAAGAAAAGTAAGAGAAACGATAGCGCTTTTCGATGCAATAGAAATGTGCGGCGGTACGGCGAAGATATGGTCAAGACTTTCGGAGCTTTACAGAAGCTCGAAACTCTTTGATAAAGCGCTCGAATGCGCCGAAAACGCAATAAAAGCGGATGAAAAGTACCCGAAGGGGTATGTTGAGGCGGGGATATCTCTTGCCGTAAAGCTTCGCTATGACGAAGCGATGGAAAAATACAAAAAGGCGCTTGAGCTTATGGATGAGGAACATCCGGAATACGTTTCCGCCCTTGTGAATTACGCAATAGCATTGGCAAAAACCGGAGATAAACAGACGGCCGCGGAGCTTATAATGACTGCGGAGGCGGAGGGCTTCGATAACGCTCCGGCGGTGAGAAAATCTCTCGGCATATCGCTTTTCGGCTGGAATTCCGTACCGGAAAGATAAAATGAGGTGAAAAAAAGATGAAATACTGTCCCGAATGTGGATTTGAATTTTCCGATGATGAAAATTTCTGTCCGAAATGCGGAAAATATGTTCCCGGAAGAGCGAAACCGGTTGAGGAAATTCCAAAAGAGCCGGAGGAAAACAATGATGAAATCATAGAAAAGCTTTTTGATAAAGCGCCGGAAGAAACAGGAGAAAGCACTCCCTGCGGGGAAAAGAATTTCAGGGAGGCTTTCAAAGAAAACATATCCGCGGATAAACCCTTTGAGGATTTGAGCACGCCTTCCGTATGGAGCTTCGTGCTCACGTTATTTCTGTGCTCAATACCATTTGTGGGCTTTATTTATCTTTTTGTTCTCGCTTTCGGAGGAACGAAGTACCGGGCAAAAAAGAACTACGCAAGGGCGATTTTCCTTTACGCTTTTCTTATCGCCGTGGCGGTTTCGCTTTTGGTTATATTTATGGTATTTTTCCGTGGAAACGAAGTCCTTACTTTTCTTGCGTTCCTTTCCGAAAAAATAAATTTCCTTTGATTTTTTTTGAAAAAGCTATTGCATTTCGCTTACGGATGTGATATCATAAATCAAAAGCAAAAAGATCTTTAAGATCGGTACTGTGATGCCGGCAAGGTCAGAAAAACCGAGTGTGTATATTTATGCGTTTCTGAAGCCTTGCCCTGTTGGGTGAGGCTTTTTTATTTAAGTATAAAGGTGGTTTTTGACTTGGAGTTTAAGGCCGACATTATGGATTCCGATGCAATAAACAGAAGTCTTACGAGGATATCTCACCAGATACTCGAAAGAAACGGCGGAACGGAGGGGCTTTGCCTCGTGGGAGTAGAGCGCCGGGGAGTTCCGCTTGCCGAGGCAATAAGGGATAACATAAAGAAGATCGAGGGAACGGAAGTTCCGGTGGGAGTTATTGATATTACGATATACCGCGACGATCTTACCGAGATCCCCGAAGCGCCGAAAGTTCACGATACTAAACTTCCCTTTGATGTAACCGGAAAGACGATAGTCATAGTCGATGACGTCATATATACGGGAAGAACGACGAGGGCCGCTATGGACTGCATATTGAAATGCGGCCGCCCGGCATATATCCAGCTTGCCGTACTTATCGACAGAGGCCACAGAGAGCTTCCGATACGGCCGGATTTTGTGGGCAAAAATATTCCAACCTCGCATGAGGAGCTTGTTTCCGTAAGGGTACCGTCTTTCGACGGAGAGTACGGAGTGAAGCTTTTCAGTATATAAGGAAAAATAAATTATTCAGGAGGAAGAAACAATGAAACTTATTTACGGCGTAAAGGATAAGCCGAAAGCCAGCCAGGTTTTGGTTTTCGCTTTCCAACAGGTACTTGCAATTCTTGCGGCGACCATCGCGGTACCGACAATAGTCGGAAACGGAATGTCCCAGTCCGCGGCTCTTTTCGGAGCGGGTGTCGGAACTATAGTCTATCTTCTTTTTACTAAATTCAACAGCCCCGTATTCCTCGGAAGCTCCTTTGCTTTCCTCGGTTCCATGTTCGCAGCGTTCGGTGGCGCGGTATCAATGGAAGCCGGATATGCAGGGCTTGTGGTCGGCGCGGTTCTTGCCGGACTTGTATACGTAGTAATAGCCCTTGTAATTAAAGCGGCAGGCGTTGAGTGGGTAAACAAACTTATGCCCGCAGTAGTTATAGGACCTACCGTTTCGATAATCGGTCTTTCCCTTGCAGGAAATGCAGTCGGTGATCTCACCGTCGGAAAAGTTCTCGACGCAAACGGAGTTTCCACCGCAAGCCCCTACGTTGCTCTCATCTGCGGTCTTGTTACTCTCTTTACCGTAATGCTCTGCTCCGTATACGGCAAAAAAATGCTTAAACTCATTCCTTTCATCATCGGTATCCTTGCGGGATATGCCGTTGCTGCCGTATTCACCGCTATAGGTATCAGCACCAATAACCCCGCTCTCCAGGTAATAGATTTCAGCGTATTCAGCAATATGAAGATCTTCGCGATTCCCGAATTCACCTTCGTAAACGCATTCAAAGGCTTCTCCGCTGTTGACGGACAGTATCTCGCAACAGTAGCGGTCGCGTACGTACCGGTTGCATTCGTTGTATTCGCCGAGCATATCGCCGACCACAAAAACCTTTCTTCCATAATCGAGCACGATCTTCTTAAAGATCCGGGCCTTGACCACACTCTCCTCGGCGACGGTATCGGTTCCATGGCCGGCGCATTCTTCGGCGGCTGCCCGAACACTACCTACGGTGAATCCGTCGGCTGCGTAGCTATCACCGGAAATGCTTCTGTTATTACGATTATAACTACCGCAATTATGTGCATGATCATCTCTTTCTTCGGACCTTTTGTAACCTTCCTCGCTTCCATTCCGAACTGTGTAATGGGTGGTGTTTGCGTAACCCTCTATGGTTTCATCGCAGTATCCGGTCTTAAAATGATACAGAAAGTTGACCTCGGCGATAACAGAAACCTCTTTGTAGTAGCCGTAATCCTTATCTGCGGAATCGGCGGTCTTACCGTAAGCTTTGGCCAGGTAACTCTTACCGCGGTAGCAACCGCTCTTATCCTCGGAATCATTGCAAACCAACTCCTGAAAGAAAAGAATAAAAACTGATATTTCCAAAAACCACACCCCTTATAAAAAGGTCTTCGCTCTATTGCGGGGGCCTTTTTTATTTATTTTAATAAAATGCCTTGACATTTGTTATATATCAAATTATTATAATGATATAAAACAATTTGTATTTGGCTCCGCCGCAAAAATGTTCGTCCGGAGCAGGGAGGAAAGTTTTATGGAAGGCAAGACCATAGTGATCGGAGTTATCGGCGCGGATGTTCACGCTGTCGGCAACAGGATACTCAACTTTGTTTTTAAAGAGGCAGGCTTCAACGTAATAAATCTCGGCGTAATGGTAAGCCAGGAGGAATTTATAGATGCCGCCATAGAAACGAAAGCGGATGCGATAGTTATTTCCTCTCTTTACGGTCAGGGCGAGCTTGACTGCCGCGGAATGAGAGAAAAATGCGATGAAGCCGGATTAAAAGGTATACCGCTTCTTGTCGGAGGAAATATCGTAATAGGAAAACAGGTTTTTGAGGACGTTGAAAAGCGCTTTAAAGCTATGGGATTTGATAGAGTTTTTCCGCCTAATACCGCGCCGGAAACAACTATTGCCGCTCTTCATGAGCTTCTCGGCGGTGAGCAGGTGAGCGAATGAAAGCTGTTCTTCTTATAGATTTCGGAAGCACCTATACGAAGGTAACCTCCGTTGACGTTGATACGGAAAAGATACTCGGAACGGCAAACGCCTATACAACGGTACAGACAGATATAAACGAAGGCCTTGCGAACGCTATGGCGGAGCTTGAAAAACAGACCGGCCATATCGAATATGCCGAACGTTACGGCTGTTCATCCGCCGCCGGAGGACTCCGCATGATAACGAGCGGGCTTGTTCCCGAACTAACTGCCGAAGCGGCAAGACGGGCGAGCCTCGGAGCCGGCGCGAAGGTGGTAAAGGTGTATTCCTTCGAGCTTACCGAAGACGATGCTGACGAGATAAAAGCGATAAATCCGGATATATTCCTTCTTTGCGGAGGAACTGATGGCGGCAACAAGGAATGTATAATACATAACGCAAAGGTGCTTGCCGGAATAAAGTCGGATTTCCCAATAATAATTGCCGGAAACCGGAGCGCCGCAAGGGAATGTGAAAAGATATTGAGCGGAAAAGAAACTTTTATCTGTGAAAACGTGATGCCGAAGTTCGGAACGCTCAATATAGAGCCGGTGCAAAAACAGATACGGGAGCTTTTTCTCCGCAGAATTATACAGGCAAAGGGACTTACGAAGGCAAACGAGCTTGTTTCCGGAATACTTATGCCGACTCCGTCATCGGTGCTCAAAGCCATAACCCTCCTTGCCGGCGGAACGGAAGATGAGCACGGAATAGGCGAACTCATAGCCGTTGACGTGGGCGGAGCCACTACCGACGTTTATTCCATAGCGAGCGGGATGCCGACACATAACGATACGGTGTTCAAAGGCCTTCCGGAGCCTTACGCTAAGAGAACGGTCGAAGGCGATATCGGAATGAGATACAGCCTTCGGGGAATTTGCGATGCCGTCGGTATGAACAGAATAGCGGAGCTTTCCGGCATAGACGAAGAGCGCTGTGAGGAGCTTGCGGATATGCTTGAAAGCAACACCGAAACTCTTCCGAGCGGAAACGCGGAGCTTGAAGCTTTTGATTTCGCTCTTGCTTCCGGCGCTATAGAAACCGCGGTAACAAGGCATTGCGGAACGATGGAGGAAACCTATACTCTTATGGGCCTTACCTATGTTCAAAGCGGAAAAGACCTTACCGGGGTAGAAAAAGTGATAGTTACCGGCGGAAGTCTTATCCATACGAAGCGTACCACGGAAATTGCTTCCCATGCGCTTTACAGCGCCGCATCACCCGCTTCGCTCAAACCGAAAGCGGCGGAGATACTCGTGGACAGAAAATATATTCTTTCCGCAATGGGGCTTCTTTCAACGGTATATCCGAATGAAGCATTGCGCATAATGAAAAAGGAGCTTGAAGATAATGGACGTAATGAATAAAAAAATACCCGAAGGCGAATTCCTCGAAATGAGAAAAGAGGTTCTTGCTCAATGGCAGACGGGAAGTGAAGTCGATCTTGACGAAGCCGTCGCTTATCATAAGGCTCTTCCCGAAAACAAAATATTTACGGTAAAGCTCAACGAAGCGAAGAAAAATCACCGAACTCTTATCCAGCCGAGAGCGGGCGTTCCTATTATTGACGAGCATATAAAGCTCCTTAAATATTTGCAGGAAAACGGCGAAGCGGATTTGCTTCCCACAACGATAGACAGTTATACCCGTCAGAACAGATACGAGGAAGCGGAGAACGGAATACAGGAATCCCTCCGCCTTAACAGAGCGATGCTCAATGGCTTTCCCGCGGTCAACCACGGCGTTTCCGGATGCAGACAGATAATCGAAAATATCGACGTTCCGGTGCAGGTGCGCCACGGAACTCCTGACGCAAGACTTCTTACCGAGATCTGTTATGCCGGTGGTTTCACGAGCTATGAGGGCGGCGGAATAAGCTATAATCTTCCCTATTGCAAAAACGTTCCGATAGAGCGCACCATTGCCGACTGGCAGTACGTTGACCGCCTTACGGGACTTTATGAGGAAATGGGCGTTCCGATAAACCGTGAGCCTTACGGCC
>JAZLFU010000041.1:0-1034 GCA_045615915.1 Oscillospiraceae bacterium | reverse complement strand
CAACAAAGAAATCATAAAGCGCCGGAGCTTCGTGGAGTTCTCTGTATGCTGTTTCAAGCCGAAGCTGTATCGTCTTTTCATCCTCGGTGTTTCTGTGCACAAGTCTGTGCTGAAGCTCCGCGATATTGGGCGGAAGTATGTAAACGAGCACCGCTTCCGGCATAAGTCGTTTAATATTTCTTGCGCCCTGCACCTCGATATCAAGAACAACGTCCTCGCCGTTTACAAGGTGCTTTTCGATCTCGCTCCTCGGTGTTCCGTAATAATTTCCGCTGAATATAGCGTGCTCAAGCATCTCTCCGCTTTCGATATCTGCCCGGAATTCCTCTTTCGTTTTGAAATTATAATGAACCCCGTCCACTTCTCCAGGCCGCGGAAGCCTCGTCGTTGCGGAAACGGAAAAATAGAGATTCCTGTCAATTTCGAAAAGCTTTTTTATTACCGTACCTTTTCCGACTCCCGAAGGTCCGGATATTACCAATAAAACTCCTCTGTTATTCATTTTCTTCCTCCGAAAGTCTCGCCCCTACTGTTTCGACCTGTATTCCGGAAAGAACGATATGGCCGGAATCCATAACAAGAACCGTCTTTGTCTTTCTTCCGAAAGAGGCATCAATAAGAGAGCCTTTCTCCTTTGCCTCCTGGATTATTCTTTTGATAGGAGCTGAATCCGGCGAAATTACCGCAATAACACGCTGGGCATTTACCATATTTCCGAAACCTATGTTTATCAGCCTCATAAAATCCGGCAACTCCTTTTCATATTATAATCATAACTTTTATTCGATATTCTGGATCTGTTCGCGAATCTTTTCAATTTCGGATTTGATATTTACGACAACCTGGGCAATTTCAACATCGGAGCATTTGCTTCCTATTGTATTTGCCTCGCGGTTTACCTCCTGGATAAGAAAATCGAGCTTTCTTCCGACAGGCTCGTCCATATCTACTATTTTACGAAGCTGAGCAAGGTGGCTGTGAAGGCGCACGGTTTCTTCATCAACTGCAACCTTATCGGCATATATTGCGGCTTC
>JAZLFU010000040.1:0-5485 GCA_045615915.1 Oscillospiraceae bacterium | reverse complement strand
CTACCAACATAGTTACGTAATGTAATAAAAAGTTCCCTTGCCAAAGGGAATTTTTTTGTTTATTCATTTTACCGTATTGACATATCAATAATAAAATGTTATTTTATTACCGATAATTATTATCAATAATCGGAGGGAATAATGGAGAACAACGTTATTAAAAAACGCAATACGAAACAGCGCAAAATAGTGTATGATACTGTAATGAAGCACTGCGACCATCCTACTGCGGAAGATATATACGTCGATATACACGAAAAATACAAGAAATTGAGCAAGGCAACAGTTTACCGCAACCTTAATGCGCTTTCCGAAAGCGGGGAGATAACTCATGTTAAAGTTCCGGGAGCGGATAGGTTTGACAGTAAATTGGAAAATCATTATCACGTTATCTGTACCGTTTGCGGAAAAGTTGTTGATTCGCCATTCGATTACTGTTTTGATGACGATTTTGTCGTTGAAAAGGAAACGGGCTTTAAAATAAGCCGCCACAGAACGGTTTTTGAGGGTATTTGTCCCGAATGTATGAAAAAAGAGCAGGGAAAAAACAAATAATAAAAAATAGCACATCGCGATAATATTTGCGGCGTGCTTATTTTTTATTGTTCTTCTGTAATCAAATCGGCAGTTTTCGCTCTGACAAGGGGGATGAGAAGCTTCGGTTCAATTTCCACCTGCTTTCCTATTTTTCCGGCGCTCACGATGATTTTTTCAAGTCCCAGAGCACTTTCATCAAAAAAGGTGGGGAGGAACTTTTTCATTCCGACAGGGGAACAGCCTCCGTGAATATATCCGGTAAGAGGAAGAAGCTCTGCGGATTTTATCATCTCTATGCTTTTTTCTCCGGCGGCTTTTGCGGCTTTTTTCAGGTCAAGGTGGCCGTTTCCGGGTATAACGAAGACGTAATAGCCTCCCTTTCCGCCTCGTGTTACAAGGGTTTTAAATATCTCCTCCGGGCGTCTTCCCAAAAGCGAAGCGACCGTTTCGGCATCAACAGCGGCACCCTCCTCATGTTCATATCCATGAGGAATGTAGGGTATCTTTTTTTGGTCGAGTATCCTCATTACGTTGGTTTTGTCTTCGTTTGCTTTCATTTTATATCTCCGTAATGTCAAAATTTTCGGATATAAAGGTGGAATATCCGTTTTGCGCGGCAAAATCGACTTCGTCCATTGACCGTATAGTCCAGGCAACGAGTCTTGTTCCGTAAATTCTGTTCATGGCGAGTCCGAGGCTTGCTTCATCAAATTTGTATGAAATGAAATCCGGTCTTGAAATTACGTTTACAAGAAGGTTGCGAAGCAAAAACGTTTCGAAGGTCTTTTTATTTTTAAATCCGGCGCTTAACTGTCCACGTATTATTTCCGGGTGGTTGTTTCTGAACCAGGAAAGAACGTAAGGATTGAAGCTTTCAACGACTATCTGACCGGGATATGAAGAAATCGTAGAATATACTTCTTTTAAGAAATCCTCGTTTGGCTCTGTGCTTTCGGATTTTATTTCACAGCAGATCGGTATCTCTCCGCAGACTTTGAGCACGTCTTCAAAGAGCGGTATATGCTCATCGGTGCTCAAAAGACGGTATTGCGAAAGCTCGTCAAATGTAAGCTCCGAAATCTTTCTATCTTCTCCGCAGATGCGTTTAAGGTCTTCATCATGGAAAACCACCACTTTTTTATCGGCGGTGAAACGGACGTCAAGCTCAACTCCGAGTCCGAGCTTGGCGCTTTTTTTGAACGCCGGAATACTGTTTTCGGGAATGGAGCCGTCATCATGATATCCGCGGTGGCAGTATGCGGCGGGCATATCAAAAAAACGGAAGGTGTTCGGCTTTGTGCAAAAGACGAAAATACACGCCAAAAGCAAAGCTATGATTATAAGAATAAGTATAATTGCGCTTAAAATAACGTCCATCAGTCATCACCCGCGAACATTTCGATTTTTTCTTTCGGCTTTTCCGGTTTGGTGTCGCCGTGTTTAACTCCGAGAAGCGTAAGGTATGAGAGTACCATTGCGCCGACGGCATAGGGAAGAAGCACCTGATATTTTTCGAGGGTTTCGATAAAATATCCGGCGATAACGGGGGTTATTATCTGCGCCGCCATTGAGGCTGTGTAGTAATATCCGGTATATTTTCCGATATCGCTTCCCTTGCTCATCTCCCAGACTATTGGGAAATTGTTTACAACAACACAGGCGTATCCGAAGCCGATTACAATGAAAAACGGAAGCATAAAAAGTCCGGCGCTTTTAAAGAACGAGAGAGCGGCGAAGCATAGAGCCATCACGAGAAGCCCTATTGATATCGTGTTTTTTCGTCCGATTTTTCCGGCGATAATTCCGGATGGAATATAACAGATGACCGCGGAAACGGTGGAAACCATAAGGTAATTTGCAAAATCTCCGCCTTTCGTTCCAAGGTAATTTGTCATATAAAGGCTGAAAAATGTGGAAACGGCGTTGTATCCCATAAAGAAAAAGCCTATTGAAATGAGCATAAACACAAGACTTTTGAAAATATCCTTCGGAAGCTTTTTGCCTTTTGAAAGTTCCTCGTTGAGTTCCTCATCGGTGCTTTCATATCCGCCGTTTTGCTGCATTTCTTCAACGAGTCTGTTTTCATTTACCGTAAAAACGAGAATAATTACGGAAAACGCCATAATTGCGGCAACGGAGATGAATACCGGAAGATAATCAGGCTTTTCGGTTTTCGGAACGAGAACGGCGATAAGAGCAAGGGCAATAACTCCGCCTACCGCTCCCATAAGGTTAATAACGGCGTTTCCTTTGCTGCGAAGCTTTTTCGGGGTTATATCGGGCATAAGGGATACCGCGGGAGAACGGTATGAGGACATAGCCAGAAGCACTATTCCGAGCATAACGGTAAAACCGATAAAGTTTACGGAATTATCGAATATCGGAAGAAAAATCATACTTATGACAGCGAGTGCCGTTCCGACGATTATATACGGAGTTCTTTTTCCCAAATGCGTATGGGTGTTATCGGAAAGATGGCCGAAAAGCGGAAGCATAAAAAGCGCGAGCACGTTATCGAGCGCCATTATTATTCCGGTGGTAAATTCTCCGAGATTAAATGTGTTTTTCAGTATGAGCGGAATAATGCCGTCATACATTTGGCTAAAAGCGCAGATAGACAAAAATGCGATACCTATCAAAAAGGTGCGCTTGTAATTCAGTTTCATTACGTCCCTCCGGTCGTCAGTCGATATCTTTTACTATTTCATCGGGTCTTTCATCAAGAATATCCGGGTGGCGGAATATCCATTCAAGGTATTTTATTGAGTTCGCGTAATAGTGACCGTCCGCTATCCTTTCGTCGGCAACTACCGTATAATCAATATATTTGTGCTTTTCAATGCTGCCGTCCTTCTGCAGTTCAAGAGCGGTGCGTTTTGCCCCGAAGGTGAAGAAAATAGGGCAGGTGCCGAAATTATAAAGATGATGATAAATCGGCGGAATTCCGAGAGAGCCGAGGTTCGAAACGAAAAAGCTGCAATGGAACGGCGAAGCTTTATGAAGGGTTTTCGGAAGGATTCCGAAGTAATCGAGAAAACTTGCCAAAGCAATAAAGGCGCGGAAGATTATTCTCGGAAGATAGCTTACGATTTTTGCAACGTTATCGAAATGGTTCGTATCGCCCTTTGATTTCGCAACGTCAATAAGCTTTTCAAGTGAAGCGTAAACTTCATCGGAAGTAACGCCGGGTTCCAGTATCACCTTTATGGCGGATTCCTGGGCGTTAAGGTTCATTTCTTTTTTTACCATCATGCTTATTTCTATATCTTCATGCTGGTAGATTCTCTGACCTGCAACGAATCTGTTCATTCCGGGTTTTTGGGAAACCATTCTTGCGTAAGCGGCCATGAGAAAATGAAGGAAGCCGAAATTGGCAAGCCCGTCTTCTTTTCTCTTTTTGTGAATGTAGTTTTCAATCCGGCCCATTTCAATAGAGCCGCTGAAAAAGTTACAGGCATCATTCCTTGTCTTCATGATAAAAGGAATGACATAGGACATTGGCGATAAAGTGCGGACACGGTATCCGTCATAGCGGTCGCCAAGGCGTTTTTTTCGCTTTTCCATAATAAAATCCTTTCTGTGGGTAAAACCGCATATATTTGTATATATAATTATAACAGATAAATTTTTTTAAATCTACAAAATAATAAAAATTTAATGGTTTCAGACAAAAAAACAGGTAAGATATTGTAATAATTATGGTATAAACAGTTGTAAAAACGGTGTAAATATGATAAACTAACCATGTATATATTTTATCCGTTCAGGAGGAAAAATAACAATGGATTACGAAAAACTTGCTGAACTTCTTTTTCCGGAAGTTGTGGAAACTCCCGAAGGAATAGAGCTTCGATATCCGCCGCGTGATTTGCCGGAGGGAGCGAAGGTAACAAGAATTGCTCCGAGTCCCACCGGTTTTATGCATCTCGGAAATCTTTTCGGCGCAATTACCGACGAACGTCTTGCCCACCAAAGCGGCGGTGTTTTTATACTTCGTATTGAAGATACTGATAAAAAACGCGAGGTTGAAGGCGGAGTTGAAACTATAATCTCCGTATTTAAAAAATTCGGTCTCAATTTTGATGAAGGCGCCCTTGTTGAAGGCGAATTCGGAAATTACGGCCCGTACAGACAGCGTCAGCGCGCCGATATCTATCACGTATTCGCAAAGAAACTTATAAAAGAAGGAAAAGCATATCCCTGCTTCTGCACGGAGGACGAGCTTTCCGCCATGAGAGAAAAACAGGAAGCGGAAAACGCAAATCCCGGTTATTACGGAAAATGGGCAGTTCACAGAGATATGCCTCTTGAAGAAGTCGAAAAAGAGCTTGCCGCCGGTAAACCCTGGGTACTCCGTTTCAGAAGCGACGGTGATCCCGAAAAATACTTTCATTTTACCGACCTTGTAAAAGGCAAAATAGATATGCCGGAAAACGACCAGGATATTGTTCTTCTTAAATCCGACGGAATACCTACCTATCATTTTGCCCACGTAGTCGATGACCACCTTATGAGAACTACTCACGTAGTCCGCGGCGAAGAATGGCTCGCGACCTGGCCGGTACATGTTCAGCTTTTTGCGGCGCTCGGCTGGAAACCTCCGAAATACGTTCATACCGCCCAGCTTATGAAGATGGATGGCGGAAGCAAACGCAAGCTTTCAAAGAGAAAAGATCCGGAGCTTGCCCTTGATTATTATTTCGCAGAGGGCTATCCCGTTCCTTCGGTCATTGAGTATCTTCTCACTCTGCTAAATTCCAACTTTGAGGAATGGCGCCTTGCGAATCCGGCGGAGCCTTTCGAGAATTTCAAATTCAGCACCAATAAGATGAGCATTTCCGGCTCGCTCTTTGACCTTGATAAACTCCGCGATGTTTCAAGAAACGTAGTAGCAATGCTTTCAACCGAAAAGGTTTGGGGATATCTTATTGATTGGGCGGAAAAATAT
>JAZLFU010000039.1:0-1866 GCA_045615915.1 Oscillospiraceae bacterium | reverse complement strand
CCGGCAAAAATACATTGGCTCGCAAAAGAGGTACAATCGCCGCCTATTGCGCTGAAATCATAAAATTCCGGATTGCGGAAATATGCCCATCTATTAGCATATTCCACCGCGGCGGCTCTGTTGTAAGGAATATCATATATCATCATAAAAACGCCTCCTGAAAAAGCTTTTCTTTATAAGAATATGATATTTTCATATAAAAGGTTTCAAAATAAAAAAATCCGTTGCGCTGCGGATAAAAAGGGTTTATAATGATTTTGTAAATTAAAGTCGAAAGACATAACATAAAGGAGAAGGAAAAATGGAAGAAGCAAAAAAAGTTAAAATTGAAATAGCCGGAGCGAGCTATACTATCATGACTGTTGAAGAAGAAGGTTACGTTCACGACCTTGCTTCGGAAATAAGCGAAGACATAAACAGCCTTATGATGAAAAATCCCGCTCTTTCAATGAACGATGCTCTCGTTCTCTGTTCCATTGCATACCTCGATGAATATAAAAAAGAAAATGCCAACAGCGACCATATCCGTTCCCAGCTTAAAGAATATCTCGGAGATACCGCAAGAGCAAGAATGGAGGTAGACGAGGCAAATCGCAAAGCCGATAAGCTTGCAAAAGAGCTTAATGACCTCAAAAAAAGATATGGACTTTGATATAAATGTAAAACGCCTTAAAGAAAACGCGGTAATACCGAAAATCGCAACGGAAGGCTCCGCCGCCGCAGACCTTTATGCCTGCATAGACGAAGCCGTAACGATACAGCCCGGAAAAACAGTTTCGATACCTTCGGGAATTGCAATAGCTCTCCCGAAAGGCTACGGAGCTTTTATATTCGCAAGAAGCGGGCTAGGAATAAAGCACGGTATCGTTCCGTCAAATTGTGTTGGCGTAATAGATTCGGACTATCGCGGTGAAATCTCTGTCGGACTCTATAATCATTCCGATGAAGCCTATACCGTAAACCCAAATGACCGCATAGCGCAGATGGCAATTATGCCCGTTGCCGCAGTAAATTTCATCGAAACAGATGAGCTTTCCGAAACAGCGCGCGGAACAGGCGGTTTCGGTTCAACGGGAAAATAACAAAAAATTATCCCTGCAGTATTTAATACCGCAGGGATTTTTATTATATTCCTTTTTTATACAGATAATATGAGTACACAAGAGGAACCAATGCCGCAACAATGACGATTATCAAAAGCAGAACAAAACTCTTGGTAAAAGCACAAATAAACATCAAAATTCCGGCGATCACCATTGCCCAGCCGCCAACTCTGTTTGACCTGTTCCAATTCTCTTCGCTGTTAAACGTCCACGGAGTTTTTATTCCGAAGGTGTAATTCCGACGTGCCTTCGGCATATAATTTCCGAGTATCACGAAAACCAAACCCAAGAGTAAACATACCCAAAAGCCGACATCCACAGATACATTCAGAGCATTGGCATAGACCATACCCATAACGAAAACAGAAATAACCGGCAATATCCAATACACTATTACTTTCGATTTTTTGCCTATTCTTTCGCCTTTCGGATCATTTGCGGTTGCAAAAAGACAGACAAGATGAAGACCGAACATTATTCCCGGAATCGCAAATACGGTAAACGCCTTGCTGCTCCAACCGTTAGGCTCATTATTCATTCCGAAATGCGTAGCTATAATATCCGGCAAACCGTTCCACAAAAGTAAACCTGCCGCAACCGGAAGCAATATTATAAGAGAAGTTATTACAAGCAAAGTTTTATTTATTTTCATCTTTTTCTCCCCCTTTAAATTGATTCAGCCAAAGCAATACCTCTTCAAAAACGGAAATATTCAGTTCATAATATATAAAATTTTTCTCCTTTGATTCAAAAACAAGATCCG
>JAZLFU010000038.1:0-1615 GCA_045615915.1 Oscillospiraceae bacterium | reverse complement strand
ATATAGCCTGCAACTGTTCCGGCGATGCGAGAAAAGCGATAAATGCCCTCGAAGCCTGCTGGCTTGCGTCAAAAATAAACGCCGGCGGTCAAAGGGTAATTTCTCTTGAAGATGCGAAGACCGCCGCCCAAAGAAGCTCTAACCGCTATGATAAAGACGGCGACGACCATTTCGAGATACTTTCGGCGTTCCATAAATCCGTAAGAGGTTCGGACGAAAACGCCGCTTTACATTATCTTGCAAGATTTATTGATGCAGGCGATATTATTTCGCCCTGCAGAAGACTTTTGGCAATAGCCTGCGAAGATATAGGGCTTGCGTATCCACAGGCGATACCGATAGTAAAAGCCTGTGTGGATACTGCTCTCCAGCTCGGACTTCCGGAGGCGAAGCTTCCTCTTGCGGACGCAACGATTTTTCTTTGCACCGCGCCGAAGTCAAACAGCGGAGTTGTGGCAATTGATGCGGCTATTCGGGACGTTCAAAACGGACTTTCCGGAAGCGTACCGGAGCATCTGATAAATCTTCATACAAATACCGCGGACGGCTATAAGCCGCCGAAATATAAATACGCCCATAATTACAAAAACCATTACGTAAAACAGCAGTATCTTCCGGATACACTTAAAGGAAAATTGTATTATCAGTTCGGAGATAATAAAACCGAACAGGCGGCGAAAGCCTATCGGGATAAGCTTGTTGAAGAAGCGGAAGAATAAGATATCTACAAAAAGCAAAATACCGGATAGAGGATTTTTCTATCCGGTATTTTATATAGTGCATTCTGAATTTACAAAAATCGGGAAGTTATCTATAACGAAACGGCAACTGGGAATTTGTTCGTTATAATCCGTAACATTCCTCAACCATGGGAATGGAGCTTGCGGCACCGGCTCTTGATGCGCATATTGAAGCCGCCTTTGCCGCCATCATAAGGGCATCTTTCGGAGTGGCGCCGGAAATTTCGGTTCCGAGATAAAAACCGATAAATGCGTCTCCGGCGGCGGTTCTGTCCTTTGTGTTGGTTTCAAATACAGGTTGATAGATAACATCATTTTTCGTTATGAGCATCGAGCCTTTCATACCCATCGTGAGCACGACTTCTGCATCGGGGAAAATCCTTCTCAAAGAGGGAATAAGAGCCTCAACGTCCATCGGATTTTTGCCGGTAAACTCGGAAGCTTCGTTTCTGTTGAGAAATACGTAGGAGAGTTTATTGAGCGGGAGATCAAGGAGATCCGGAGTGAACGGAGAAGTGTTGAGAGCTATTCGCGCATCGGCGGCTATGCCTTTTTTTATTATTTCGGAAATTCCGTTTATTTCGTTTTGCAAAAGCAGGATATCTCCCTTATGGAGTTGGGCGATAGTATAATCTATCTGGTCGTCTGTTATTGCGAGGTTTGCTCCGCCGCAGACGATTATGCTTTTAGTACCTTCGGGAGTTACCTGGATAAACGCACTTCCGGTGGGGACTTCTTTTTTTCTTACAAGGGAGGTATTTACACCGTTTTTATCGAGAATATTTATCAAAAATGTTCCGTCGCTCATTCCGACACAACCGGAATGTATTACGTTTGCTCCGGAACGCGCAATGGCAATAGACTGATTAAGCCCT
>JAZLFU010000037.1:0-3664 GCA_045615915.1 Oscillospiraceae bacterium | reverse complement strand
AGATAATAGAAGAAAATCCCGTAATTCCGCCGGAAGAGCCGGAGGAAGTAACGGAGCTTTTGCCGCAGTTCGTTGAAAAGGGAAATATTGCGGTTACGGTTCCGGAGGAAGTATTTTACAGCAATTCGAGTTACGTTTCTTTCCTGCATTCTCTTGATGAGAGCGTTACCGCCGTAATACTGGATATGAAAACAAAAGACGGAACTGTAACCTATCTTTCGGAGCAGGAAGGTATAAAGGACAGAAAAAGCGTTTCGGAAAATGCGGTCGATATTTCAAAAAGAATAGATACCGCACGGGCTCTCGGCTTTGACGTGGTTGCGAGGATATACGCTTTTCAGGATAACCTCGCGCCTTACGGAGCTTACAATATGGCGATACGCTATGAATCCGATGACGGAGTTCTTTGGCTTGATGATAGCATAGATAACGGCGGAAAACCTTGGCTTAATCCGTATTCGGATACGGCTCAAAAATATATTCTCGATATAGTATATGATGCTGTTGATAACAAATTCGATGCAGTAATACTTGACGGGCTTCGTTTTCCGGGAGATGCCGGAATAAACTACGCATATTTTGGGGCTTCCGCGGAAACGACCGGAAGAAACGAGGTGCTCAAACAGTTCGTTGAGCACGTCTATGCAACAACTGTTACGAGTGATACGGATCTTCTTATAGCGTATGACGGATTTACAGTAATTTCCGGTAACGATAATATTTACGGCGGCTCTCCGGCAACCTTCGGCGGAGACGGGCTTTCTCCGGTAATAGATCTGAACGCGTTTATCGGGAGCAAGATAAACGAGACCAAATATACGGAGCTTCCGGAAGACGTTTCGGAAATGTCCCTTGCGGTATACGATGCCTTGGGATACGGAACGGATAATAATCTGTTCCCGATCCTTGTTTGCAAAGGGCTTAATGAGGAACAGCTGAAACAGCTTGAAGAAAGTTTTATTTCCTGCGGAGCGAAAGGATTCTTTATTGAGTACGATGATGGTTTCTTTAACGGCGAGCCTGCCAAAGAAGAAATTCCGCAGGAGGAAACAGAGCCGGAGAAATCTCCGGTTGAGAAAAAAGAAGGATCTTCCATACAGGAGATCACGAAAAACGGCGAAAAAGAAGATTATTCCGATCCGGAAAAAACGGTTTCCGAATAAAAACGGAGAAGAAAATTTATTCTATTGTATTTAAATGTCTTGTTTTTGAAGACATTTGATGATATATTTTATTTGGATTTATTTTATCCAGGGAAAGGATTTGAAATTATGACTGATTTTCAGCACAATGAAGACAAACTCTCCGAAGAAATAGAACACGAAGAAATCGCAGAGCTTGAAGAAGCAGATGATGTTGAGATAAAAGACGAAGAGAAACCGGAAGGTTTTTTCGATAAACTTCGAAAAGGACTTTTCGGTTCTTCCCAAAAAACTGTTTCAATGAGAGTCGTTGCGTTCCTGCTTGCAGGACTCATGCTTTTTACAACCGGCTGCAATAAGAAGAAAGATCCGGACGAAGATAAAAACAACAGCGAAATAGAAATAAAACCGGGTGAAGAAAACGAGAACAATACCACAAATGAACCGGTTGTTCTCGAAGTACCTTCAAGACTTGATAAAATAGCCGATGCTTTCAATATCAACAACGACGTAGTAGGCTGGATCTATATTCCCGGACTTGATGACGTCGATTCCGGTGTTTGCCAGGATAAGAAAAAGTATTCCTACAACTATAAGGATATTACCGGTAAGCAGGCTTCCGAATATTGGGTAACCGGCGCATATTATACGCATATCCGCAATACCTTCGGCGACAGCGTTGATGATCTTTCTACCAATACCGTTGTTTTCGGACACAGCGATCTCGGGAAAACTCATCTTCTCTATATGAACGATGATCCTACCGGTCCGCGTTTTTCCCAGCTTTTCAGCTTCAAAGATCCGAACTTCGCGGAAAAAACTCCGTATATTTTCTTCTCGACCGCTGACGGCGACCATGTATGGGAAGTATTTGCAGTATTTTATAACGACTCAAAGCTTGATGGCGGACAATCCCTTTGGTATATCGAACCGGAACCCGAAGACGGATATCAGGAGCTTCTCGACGTTGTAAGAAGCCGCTCACTTTATAATTATGACGTTGACGTTACTACCGATGATAAAATACTTACTCTTTCTACCTGTACCGTCGGCTACGGCCTTAACGTAAGAAAACGTTACCGTTTCGTTGTTGTTGCAAAGCTTCTTGATGAGAACGAGCCGATTTACGACAGAAACGCATACTTTGAAATAAACGAATCCGCGCCTATTCCTTCAAGTTTTTCCAAAGAGTTTGAGGAATATATAAAGAATTGGGAACCCGGTATTTCCGAAAAAGAGGAACCGGCAGAAGAAACGGCTTCCAATACTTCCGGAGTAACCGTAACGCCTGCGGAAAGCTCAGGGGTAACCGTAACACCGGTAGCAAGCTCCGGGGTAACAGTAACGCCGGCAGAAGGCTCCGCAGTTACCGTAACGCCTGTTGATACTTCTTCCGCAGCATAATAAGAATAAGATAAAAATAAACCGGCCGAAAATTTTTCGGTCGGTTTTTAATATGTATTGCTTACGGAAAATCATCAATATCCGAGTTCATCGGTTACGGAATCATCGTTTATTATCCATTCGTCTTTTACGGAGATGCAGCGGAAATTATCCTTGTCATCGCGGATTATTACCGTTGCTATTCCCGCGTTTATTATAAGGCGGCGGCACATTTGACAGGGACTTGCGTTGCAGACGTATTCGCCGGTGGAAACCTCGCGCCCCACAAGATAGAGCGTTCCGCCGATCATATCTTTTCTTGCGGCGGAAATAATGGCGTTTGCTTCCGCATGTACGGAACGGCAAAGCTCGTATCTCTCTCCGCGGGGAACGTTAAGACGCTCGCGGTTGCAGTATCCGAGGTCGCAGCAGTTTTTTCTGCCTCTGGGCGCTCCGGCATAACCTGTTGAAATGATCTGGTCGTTATTTACGATGATCGCACCGTATTTCCTTCTCAAACAGGTACCGCGGGTTAAAACGGTATCTGCTATATCAAGGTAATAGTTGATTTTATCGCGTCTTTCAAGGGACATATTAGATCCACCTCCTACTTTTATACAATATATGATATACCAATTCGGATATTTTTACAAGTGCGTTGATAATTTTTTATGCTGATGATATAATAAAATCATATTTTTCAAAGAGGTGTTTCATTTTGAAAAAAGTGCTTGCGCTTTTATGCGCATTCTTGATGCTCATATCCTTTACTGCGTGCTCAAACGAGATCGCGGATATAATTTTGGAGGAGCTTTCCGAATACGAAGAATATGAGGGCTACGAGGATTACGATGATCCGGAAGTTTATGAAGATTCCGAAGAAGCGGATGAAGAGACAGATATACCTTCGGAAGAAACACAGGAAGAACTGCTCAATGAGGATGGGTACTACTATTCAAAAGATGAAGTGGCTCTTTATATTCACCAATACGGAAAATTGCCGAAAAACTATATAACGAAAACCAAAGCGCAGAAGCTCGGCTGGAAATACGGAAGTCTTGAAGATTTCGCGTCGGAAAAGTGTATCGGCGGGGGAAAATTTTATAATCTCGAAGGCAGTTTGCCGGAAAAAGACGGAA
>JAZLFU010000036.1:0-4912 GCA_045615915.1 Oscillospiraceae bacterium | reverse complement strand
TGGTATAGGAAGGCATATTGTACTGGTGCATATAGCGTTTACCGGTTTCGCCGTCTATTCCGTCAAGCTCCTGCGCTTCGGAAACAAGTCCCAAAGTCGCAACGGTGAGCACCTGCGTCTGTCCTCTTGTGAAAAGGCCGGAGCCGTGAGCACGGGGAAGGAGTCCTACTTCCGCGGCGAGAGGTCTTATCTCGTTAAGTCCTCTTCCGTCAACACGCTTGCCGTCATCAATAAGCCAGCGTCTTACAACGTATTTCTGGAGTTTATATATCGCTTCATCGATTTTTGCGGTATTCTCTTCGTACTGTTCATCGAATTTCTCGTGAATAGCTTCGATTATGGGCTGGAGAGCGGCATCGCGGACGTTTTTATCGTCGGTATCAAGGGCTTTTCTTACATCTTCGATGGCGAACTCTTTGATAGCCTCGAACATATCCTCCGGAACTTCGATCTTTTCATACTCGAATTTCGGTTTGCCTATTTCGGCAACAACGCTGTTTATGAATTTTACCATTTTGACGTTTTCTTCATGGCCGGTCATAATGGCTTTGAGCATGGTTTCGTTATCTATCTCCTTCGCGCCGGCTTCGATCATTACTACCTTGTGCTCGGTGGAGCTTACGATAAGGTCAAGAGTGGATTTTTCTTTCTGCTCGGCGGTGGGGTTGAGAACAATCTCGCCGTCAACAATACCTACCTGAACGCTTGAAATAGGGCCGTTCCAGGGAATATCGGAAACCGCTATCGCCATAGAGGAACCAACAGCGCCGCAGATAACGTAGGAGTAATCGGGATCAACGGACATTGCGGACATGATTACCGCGCAATCGTTTCTCATATCCTTCGGGAAGAGCGGACGCATGGGGCGGTCTATTACACGGCTGTCAAGAATTGCTCTATCGGTGGGGCGGCCTTCTCTTCTCGTATAGGAGCCGGGAATTCTGCCTATGGAATAGAGCTTTTCATCGAAATCAACGGAAAGCGGGAAATAATCTATCCCCTCTCTCGGTGTTTTGCTTGCGGTTACGTTGCAGAGAACGGCGGTCTCTCCGTATCTTACAAGAATGGAAGAACCGGCAAGGGCGCACATTTTTCCCGTTTCAAAGGTGATTTTGCGTCCGGCGAACTCTGTTTCAAAAACTCTGTAATTTTCGAACATTTTTAAATCCTCCGTTTCATATAAACCGGAGAAAGGAAAAACCGAAATCCCTTACGGGAATAAACAATTGATCCAAAAACCGAATACGTTTCGGGCTTTCGATCCACTGCTTATTTCCGCGGTGTTCCGGAAAATTTCCGCTTTTCCCGGTTTAAATTTTGTTTTATAAACCCAATAAAGTCAGGCAGAAAAGAATTTCCACCTGACTTTAACTGACAAAAAATTATCTGCGGATACCGAGTTTTTCAACGATTGCACGATAGCGCTCGATGTCTTTTTTCATAAGGTAGTTGAGAAGGTTTCTTCTTTTACCTACCATTTTGAAAAGGCCGCGGCGGGAATGGTTATCCTTTTTGTGCTCTTTAAGATGCTCGGTAAGGTCTGCTATTCTTTTGGTAAGAACGGCGATCTGTACTTCAGGAGAACCGGTATCGGTCTCGTGAAGACGGTTAGCAACAATAACTTCTGTTTTTTCTTCTTTTCTCATCATGGTTACATTCACCTCATTTTTAATATTTGGCTTTCTCACAGGAACGGGCGCTTACCTTTGAGGTACCGCAGGCGACCGAAAAGCTTCGGTTTAGCGGAACAAACCCGTTTCCGAGGAAAAGTTATCTGCCGACAGATGGTCAGCTTTATGATTATACTACAATAATATTATTTTGTAAAGGGTTTTAACAAATATTTTTCCGTTACCAACTGTAATGCCTATCATGGATACCGTTATGCCAGTTTTCATCGGTATATATAAGCCCGCATCTTTCGCAGACATATTCGTCATAATGGATCTCGACCTCATCATCGTACATATCCGTATATGATTTTTTGAACTTGAAATCATGCCTGTCGTTCGGACAAAGTCTGTCGCTGTTTATTCTGTGTATCCGCTTATCCGCTTTTATAACGGTATCTTTTGAAGCACCGTTTCTCTCTCGGGTTATTTCTTCAAGAAGTTCTATACTTTTCATATTTGATATCGCGTGCTCAATAACGGAAACATCGCTCTTTTTATCAAGAACAATTTCCAAAAGGGCTTTTTCGTCGATATCCGCTATCCTCTTGCAGACCGCATCAAAAAGTCCCATTTTCCGTTCAAATGTGATTTTGATCTTTTGATCCTCATAGAGCAGCCCTTTCAGTTTTGATATATCATTCATTGAAGCGACATTTTCAATAAGGGCAAAATATTTTTCGTCCTCCTCTTTTGCGCTGAGCCACTTTACATTTTGCAAAAGAGATTCATATTCGTATCTTTTCAATCCTTCTGCCCTTAAAAGAGCGCATATCTTCGGAAGATATTTTGTTTCCCGAAGGCATCCTGCCGCCAATATCTTTGCATGTATATCTGTTTCTTTTTCATAAAGCTCAAGGACAAGTTCGTAATTATCGCTTCTTTTGGCCGCTTTCACCCGTATATACGGAAGCTTCGCATTATTTGCCACATATATGAGATTTTCTTTGTCATCGATAAGCTCAGTGGCTTTTTCCGCAAGTTCAAGGTTAGTTCCGTTTACTGCTATCTCCACGCGTTTCTTTTCCGAAAGATGATCAAGAAGCCAGTACACGAAGGAGAAAATAACAGAATCATCGCCGTCGCGCAGCATCCACAGCGATTTCAGAAGTAACATATAAATTCTCCTTTTTAACGATAATTTCGGCGTTCATACCTTTTGTAAAGATTTTTTATGTAGTTTTCCGCTGTCGATTTCCCTATTTTTTTCTGATTTTGATCATATTTGGCGCCAAAACCGAATATGGCGTTGCTGATCTCATAACATTCCTTTGTATCGAGGTTTATGATAAGGAAACTTATATCGCTGTTATAAAAAATCTTTTCGCCGGATTTGACTCCGTTCACGTATCTGTCATAGAGCGCGCCGGAGGTATTGTGTTTTACCGCATAGACAAGGGTTTTTATCTCTCCGAGGTTTTCCTTCGTGGGGATGCATGGAAAATCTATGGAATCAAGCCCTATATAGGTTGAATTGTCGCTGTTTTTTGAAGCGTCAGAATAGCTGAAATAATAAGGCCTCGGATAATCTTCCACGCTGAACTTAGTTTCTTTTTGACTGTTAAAATTATAGCCTTCCAAATGGAAACTGCCGCGATAGCAGTTTACGGTTTCGTTGAGTTCAGCTATTCTCGGATCGTTTTTCTCCGCGATACTTATAATTGCCGAATCTACTACCGCAAGCTTCAATACCACTATAACGGCAGAAGCTATGAGCACCGCCATTCTGAATGCGTTGTTTTTTTCTCCGAAAAGGGAAAAACCGGTTGCCGAGCCTATAATAAGCATAAGAGCGGCTCCGCCTATTCCGATATACCATTCCTCACCCATAATATAACAAAGCCCGATGCCGAAAGCTATCGAAATTATAAAGGGAACCACATAGCGGCAAAAATTTCCATTATAAGCAAGACTTTCAAAAAGGAAACCCGCGCCTATACAAATGGCGATATAGGCAACTATTTTTACGATAAAAAGTATATTCATGATCTAATCCTCCCCATATTTATTTTTTATTCTTCCGCATCTGTAAGCGGAGTTCCTTTCGGAACACCACGCACTCTTTCAAGCCAGCCGGAGCAGGTGTAATAGATTATAAGCGCCACCGCCGTTATGCTCCAGGTTACCGGATAGGAAAGGCTTATGCACTTTACGGTGTACCAGTTCGGAACAACGAACATCACCCAAAGTATCCTTATTACACAAACACCGAGCATAATGATTATCGTCGGGCGAACGGAATCTCCCGCTCCGCGGAGTGTATTGGAGATTATCTCGATAAAGCTCCATACAACGTAAAACGGCGCGAAATAGAAAAGCATTTCCGTCGCATATTCTATAACCTCCGGGTCATCGGAAATAATGCTGAAGCCCGGTCTCGCAAGAGCGAGAAGCAAACCGGACATCACCATCGTCGTTCCCAAGTCTATTACCATACAGGTGCTTACGCTCTTTTTCATTCTGCTGTATTTTCTCGCGCCGAAGCATTGCCCCACGAAAGCGCAGATAGCCGCGCCGAAAGAGTTGCTCGTAGTCCAGTAAAGACCGTCGAGCTTTCCCACCGCCGACCATGCCGCGATAACAGCCGTCCCGAGTCCGTTTATCGCGGACTGTATGATGAGGTTCGAAAGCGAATACATACTGCTCTGTATTCCGGCGGGGATACCGAGCCAGAGAGCGTCTCTGAGCGAATAGTAGTCTATTTTCAGCTTTGTGAAATGGAGCTTATGAGGTCCATTCGTAAGGCTCATATTGAGTATTACAAGAACGGCGCTCAAGGTCTGGGAAATAACCGTTGCCCAGCCCGCGCCCGCAACTCCGTAATTGAAAACGGCGACGAAAAGAAGGTCAAGCCCGATATTTATGAAACAACAGGTAATAAGGAAATAAAGCGGGCGCTTTGAATCACCCACCGCGCGAAGGATACCGGAACCAACGTTGAAAATAAGCATCGGCAAAGAGCCGAGAAAATATATTCTCAAATACGTAACCGAAAGCTCCATAATATCCGCCGGATTTTTTACCACCTCAAGCGCCCAGGGAGTAAAGATATACCCCAAAACCGCAAGGACTATTCCGATGATTATATAGAAAGTGATTATCGTATGAACGGTAAGGCTTACTCTTTCACCGTCTTTCGCGCCGAAATACTGCGAAACTATTACGGTCGCGCCGGAAGCAAGTCCCGTAAAAAAGCCTATTACGAGATTTATTATCTGGGTGGCGCTTCCGCCGACTGCCGC
>JAZLFU010000035.1:0-5203 GCA_045615915.1 Oscillospiraceae bacterium | reverse complement strand
TGATTTTTGAGCTTTGCAAAGCGCCGGAAGATTCTTCGGTAAAGATAAAAAGCATTTCTGCGGTGCTCGATGACGAGCCGGTGCTCAACCCGGAGCTTATGGAGCTTGCCGAAAACCTTTCAAAGAGAACTTTCTGTCCGCTTTTCGAGGCGGTAAAGGCAATGCTTCCTCCGGGGCTCAATTATAAACCGGTTTACAGATATTCCTGCACAGGGAAAGACGGCGAAACGGAAGAGGAACAGCGGATAATAAACTGGCTTCGCAAAAAGAAAAACGGTGCCGACGGAATTTCGATAAACAAAGCTTTCGGTTTCGGCGATAGTTCAGTTATTGATTTAATGGCGGAAAAAGGTCTCCTCGAAAAAAAGGAAAGCATAAAGCGCAAAGTCGGGGACGAAACTCAAAAGATGGTGCGCCTTTCCGAAAAACAGGCGGAGCTTATGGAAAACGGCGAAAGCCTTATAAAAAAGCCGACGCCAAAACAGCAGGAAGTCCTCGAATTTTTGAACGAAAGCAAAAGCGCCTGTGTAAAAGAAATAAATTATTTCACTTCGGCAACAAGCGCGGTTACGGATACGCTCGAAAAGAAGGGCGCGGTAGAGTATTTCGAGCAGGAAGCTTTGAGAACGCCGTATAAAGACGAGATCCGTCATCTTGATATAAAATCGGTAGCGCTTTCAGACGAACAGCAAAGAGCCTTTGACGGTATTTCAGGGCTTTGCGACAGTGGGAAAAGTTCAACGGCGCTTCTTTTCGGAGTTACCGGAAGCGGAAAAACCCAGGTTTTTATGAAACTTATCGAGCGGGAGCTTGAAAAAGACCGCCAGGTTATTTTGATGGTGCCGGAAATCTCGCTCACGCCGCAGATGATAAATAAATTTATTGCTTATTTCGGAAGCCGGGTGGCTGTTATACACAGCGCTCTTTCAGCAGGAGAAAGAATAGACGAATGGAAACGTATAAATTCCGGTAAAGCGAAAATAATAATCGGAACGCGCTCGGCGGTGTTTGCCCCGGCAAAAAATCTCGGACTTATTATTATGGATGAGGAGCAGGAGCAAAGCTACAAATCAGACAGAGCGCCTCGTTTCCACGCAAGAGATGCGGCGGCGTTCCGGTGCTCAAAAAATAATATTCCGCTTCTTCTTGCTTCCGCAACGCCTTCAATAGATACTTTTTACCGCGCTCTTAACGGAAAAATAAAGCTCTTTGAAATGAAAGAACGCTTCGGCGGAGCAAAGCTTCCGGATTCCGTTATAGTGGATATGAAAGATGAAATACTGAACGGAAATACCGGAGCTTTAAGCGAGGCTCTCGCCGAAGAGATCAAGCATAATCTTGATAACGGAGAACAGACTATTCTTCTTATGAACCGCCGAGGATACAATACCATCGCAAGGTGTGCTCAATGCGGAACGGTAAAGGAGTGCCCGCACTGTAATATTCCGCTTATATATCATAAAGCCAACGGAAAGCTTATGTGTCATTACTGCGGATACAGCGAACCGGCAACGATAACCTGCGATAATTGCAAAAGCAAGTACGTTATGTATACCGGCTGCGGAACACAGAAGATAGAAGACGAGATTTCCGAACTGTTTCCGAATGCGAAAGTTCTTCGGATGGATCTTGATACTACTATGGCGAAATTCAGCCACGATAAACATTTTGCGGATTTTGCCGATGGCAAATACGATATAATGGTCGGGACACAAATGGTGGCAAAAGGGCTTGATTTCCCGAAGGTTACTCTTGTGGGAGTGCTTGCGGCGGATATGTCGCTTTACGGCGGAGATTACAGAAGCTACGAGCGCACGTTCAGCCTGCTTACTCAGGTTATAGGCCGTTCCGGGAGAGCTGAACTTTCCGGGAGAGCGTATATACAGACCTATTCGCCGGAACACAGCGTTTTGGTGCGTTCCTGCGCCCAGGATTACCGCTTTTTCTATGAGGACGAAATAATAAACAGAAAGGTTATGCTCTATCCTCCGTTTTGCTCGATGGGTTCGGTGCTCTTTTCCGGAGAGAACGAAAAGAAAACAATGGAGGCGGCAAAAGACTTTTCAAAGTTTTTTGAAAGTAAACTTAGCGAAAGCGGCCTTCCGATAAGAATATTGGGGCCGACTCCATCCCATATAGCGAAAATTGCGGATAAATGGCGCTGGAAACTGATAATAAAGTATCGCCCGGATAATAAGTTTTTCGATATCATGGGAGATACCCTTAAAGAATTTTCAAAAAACAAAGATTACGGTAAAATTGAGGTCGTAGCCGACCCTTATGAAATAAATTGACGCTGAAAGGATATGAATAAAATGGCATTGAGAAATATAGTAAAGGACGGAGATCCGATCCTTCGTAAAGTTTGCCGCCCGGTTGAAAAATTCGATGAAAGGCTTTGGTCGCTCCTTGACGATATGGCGGAAACGATGCACGAAGCCGAGGGAGTCGGTATAGCCGGTCCCCAGGTCGGAATTATGAGAAGACTTTGTGTTGTTGATTGTTATGATGATGAAGGTGTTATTGAACTCATAAATCCGGAAATAATAGATAGTGAGGGAGAACAGGTCGGAAGCGAAGGCTGTCTCTCTTTTCCGGGAAAATGGGGTACCGTAAAAAGACCTATGAACGTTACTGTAAAAGCGCAGGACAGAAACGGAAACTGGTTTGAGGTGAGCGGAAAAGAGCTCAAAGCAAGGGCTTTTTGCCACGAGATAGATCACCTGAACGGAGTATGTTTCGTGGATATTGCGGAAAACGTATCAGATGAAGAAACGGAGGATTCCGAAGAATGAAAGATATGAGGATCGTTTTTATGGGAACGCCGGATTTTGCCGCGGCAGTTCTTGAAAGACTTATAACGACCGGAAGAAATGTAGTTGGTGTTTTTTCTCAACCGGATAAACCTGTCGGAAGAAAACAGATAATCACTCCAACCGCGACAAAAGTTGTTGCGGAGAAATACGGTATTCCGGTTTATCAGCCCGCGAAACTAAGAGACGGAACAGCCCTTGCGATTATGAAAGAGCTTGCACCGGATCTTGTTGTTGTGGCGGCATACGGAAAAATACTTCCGAAAGATATTCTCGATGTTCCGCCTCTCGGAAACGTGAACGTACACGGAAGCCTTTTGCCGAAATACCGCGGAGCCGCTCCGATACAATGGTCTGTAATAAACGGAGATAAGGTAACCGGCATTACTACCATGTATATGGCGGAGGGTATGGATACCGGTGATATGATAGAAAAATTCGAGATAGAGATAGGCGAGGACGAAACCGCGGGAGAACTTTTTGACAGAATGGCTTCTCTCGGAGCGGACGCCATCGAAAAAACTCTTGAACTTTTTGATAAAGATGAGCCTGTTCCTCATGAGGTGCAGAACGATGACGAAGCCACCATAGCGCCCATGCTCAATAAGGAGATGGGAGAGCTTGACTTTACGAAATCACCTTTTGAAATTCATAACCTCGTTCGCGGACTCAATCCCTGGCCGACCGCTTATACTTTCCTTGACGGAAAAACTATAAAGGTGCATAAAGCTAACGCAGTTTCGGGATTTTCCGGCGAAGCGGGAGTGCTCCTTGATGAGAAACGCTTTATAGTCGGCTGCGGAGACGGCGCGGTTGAACTTGTTTCCGTACAGCCGGAAGGAAAAAATGCCATGTCCGGCGGAGATTTTATAAGAGGCAGACGCTTTGAAAAAGGAACACGCTTCGGAAAGTGATGAGGTAATTAAATGCCATATCTTTATTTTGATTTTTCATATCTCTTATTGATACCGGCGCTTCTTTTCGGAATTTGGGCGCAGGCAAGGGTAAAATCAGCATATACGAAATACAGCCAGGTAAGAAATATGAGGGGATATACCGGCGCGGATACCGCAAGAATGATACTTGAACAGAATGGTATATATGACGTAAGAGTTCAGCATATAAGCGGAAGCCTTACCGATAACTACAATCCAGTAAATAAAACGCTTAACCTTTCAGACGGAGTATATGACAGCGCAACCGTTGCGGCGGTGGGAATAGCGGCTCATGAAGCGGGACATGCCGTTCAGCACGCAGTCGGATATTTTCCGATAAAAGTCCGCGAGGCGATTATACCGGTTACAAAAATAGGTTCATGGCTTTATTGGCCGGTTATACTTGCAGGCTTGTTATTTTCAAGTCAGAACCTTATTGATGTCGGAATACTTCTTTTTTCGCTTATCGCTGTTTTCCAGCTTGTAACTCTTCCGGTGGAATTTAACGCTTCAAACAGAGCTATTGCGACCATTGAAAAGAATGAAATACTTTTCGGTCAGGAACTTTCCGGGGCAAAATCCGTGCTCAAAGCGGCGGCTCTTACCTACGTTGCGGCGCTTGTTTCATCTCTTGCCCAGGTTTTGAGGCTTGTTATACTTTTCGGCGGAAGAAACAGAAGAAGATAAGGAGAATTATATGGCAGATTCGGCAAGAGCGCTTGTTGTTAAAGCTCTTATGCGGGTTTCATCCGGCGGCTTTTCAAACATAGTGCTTGATTCGATGCTTTCGGAATCAAAGCTTGAACAGAGAGACAGGGCTTTTGCTTCGGCACTTTTTTACGGAGTGCTCGAAAGAAGGATAACCCTTGATATAATAATAAAAAAATATTCGGCGCAGCCCATTGAAAAACTTTCTCCGGAAGTTGCCGAGGCGCTCCGGATAGGAATTTATCAGCTTCTCTATATGAATTCCGTACCGGATAACGCCGCGGTAAACGAATCCGTTGAAATAATCAAAAAAATGGGCAGCGGCAAGGCTTCGGGATTTGTAAACGGAATTTTGCGTTCGTTTATAAGAAACGGTAAAAAGGCGGATTTCAGCCGTATGAGCGGGCCGGAAAGATTATCGGCTCAATATTCCGTACCGCTTTGGCTTTCAAGAAAATGGAGCTTTGAATTCGGGGAAGAACGGACTGAAAAAGCTCTCGATGCCTGCCTTGGAGCACCGCCGATCTATCTTAAAGTGAACATTTTGAAGATATCCGCAGAGGATCTTAAAGAGGAGCTTTTGAATGAAAACGTTTCAGCTTCGTTTTCGGAGATCCTACCGACTGCGCTTGTAATTGATTCGGCGGCGCCGCAGAATACGGAAAGCTATAAGAAAGGATATTTCCACGTACAGGATATATCAAGTCAGCTTTGCGCACTGGCAGTCGGTGCTCAAAACGGAGAACG
>JAZLFU010000034.1:0-1080 GCA_045615915.1 Oscillospiraceae bacterium | reverse complement strand
ATATTCAAAAACGGATTCAAAACCGACTGTTTTTTCGGCGGAACTTTTAACAGCCAAATCAAATTACACCTCACTTTCAGAAAACGTAAAGTATATTATATAATAAAACACAATCAAAATCAAGCAAAACCGATATTTTACTTATGATACAATAAAAGAAGCGCAAATAAACTTGCGCTTCTTTTATTGTATCATTCATTTTTATATGCGAGGTTTCTGTTTATGAGCACGATTTCATTAAGATGCTCAACAATGAATTTTTGAGCACGGGCATCATAATAATTTTTGCAGTATTCACGGTAATATTTGTTGAGTTCCCAAAAGGTTTCTATACCGAGGGCTTTTCCTGTTTCTGAAGCAACCCTGTTATTCGTCTTTGTTTTATCGTCAAATTCTATTTCAAGATATCCGTGCTCAAGGAGATACTTTGATATCTGCACAGAAAGAACTTTTTCACAGCCGGCGGCTTTATTTATTCTCATTGTTAGGAGCTTTATTCCAACGGGATCTTTTGTGATTTCTATGTTATCAAGTTCTTTTCTTGAAAAACCGCAGTTTTTTATTTTTCGTATTTCGGCGTATCTGGTGTTGATAATATCCGAAAGGTCTTTTGCGGACAAAAGAGTATCAAGGGAAGTGAAGGCTTTTGCATAAATGCTTCCGCAGTTTCTTGTTATTTTGTTTGGAAGCTTGAGCCACTCTTTCACATTTATTTTATAGTATGAAAGATGAGGATTACGTGTCGGTATTGAGAGGATTTTTTCGCGCTCAACGATCTCAATGCTTTCGACTTCTCCGTAGTATGAAATACAACTCTCTGTTTCATCATTCGAAACGGAAAGAGGAACATATAGTGCAACGTATTTTACAGGAAACATATTTTTGGGAATAACCGCTTCCGGCATATGATAAAATCTTTCGTTTAAATTGACTTCGAACTGCAATTTGCTTTTGACAGTACCAATAAGAACTTCGTGCTCCATAATATCGCCTCCATTTATATTAAAATAATATCATTTTATAAAATAGTCAAGCAAAGAAAATTATTTGGTAAAAATGCATAAATTCGACACAAAAAAT
>JAZLFU010000033.1:0-3759 GCA_045615915.1 Oscillospiraceae bacterium | reverse complement strand
GGAAAGATCCTTGAAGAAGGAACTCCGGAGGAAATTTTCGGAAATCCGAAAAATCAGCGCGTAAAAGATTTTATTTCCGGAATAGGCACTATTTGATTGAAAAATCTTTTAAAAAATGGTAAAATAAAGGGCGGATAATCTCCGTCCTTTTTAATATAGCTATTTTTTTATGAAAGAAGGCTTTTATCTTGAAAAAAGATGAAAGAAATTTGAGTATGCTCGCCGATTTTTACGAGCTTACCATGATGAACGGATATCTTGAAAAAGGCAAGGCAGATACCGTTGCAGTTTTCGATCTGTTCTTCCGCAAAGTCCCGGATAACGGCGGTTTTGCCATCTTTGCCGGACTTGAACAGCTTATCGACTATCTTGAAAATCTGAAATTTACCGATGAAGATATAGAATACCTCAAAAGCAAAAAAATGTTTTCGGAAAAATTCCTCGATTATCTTCGCAATTTTCATTTTTGCTGCGATGTTTGGAGTATTCCGGAGGGCACTCCCATATTCCCGCGCGAGCCTGTCGTCGTAATAAAAGGCCCTGTAATCCAGGCGCAGTTTATTGAAACTATGTCGCTTCTCATAGTCAACCACCAAAGCCTTATCGCAACAAAGACCAACAGAATAGTCAGAGCCGCCCAGGGACGCCCCGTAATGGAATTCGGTTCAAGGCGCGCCCAGAATGCCGATGCCGCAATACTCGGTTCAAGAGCTGCGTTTATCGGAGGAGCCGCCGCCACCGCCTGCACCATTGCCGACCGTGATTACGGCGTTACCGCAATTGGGACGATGGCTCACAGTTGGATCCAGCTTATGGGCTCGGAATACGAAGCTTTCAAGGCATATGCAGAAATATATCCCGATAACTGCACTCTGCTCGTAGATACATACAACGTGCTCAAATCCGGTGTCCCCAACGCCATAAAGGTTTTCGACGAGGTGCTCAAACCTAAAGGCACCCGCCCGAAAGGAATAAGAATAGACAGCGGAGATATAGCCTATCTTTCTCAAAAAGCGCGTAAAATGCTCGATGATGCCGGATATCCCGATTGTGGAATAGTCGCTTCCAACTCCCTTGATGAATACCTAATCCGCGACCTCATTATGCAGGGTGCCTGCATAAACAGCTTCGGTGTCGGCGAAAACCTTATAACCGCGAAAAGCGATCCCGTCTTTGGCTGTGTATACAAGCTTGCCGCGGTAGGAACCGAAAACGACCTTAAACCCGTTATAAAAATAAGCGAAAGTGTTGAAAAGATCACCGTTCCCGGCTTCAAAACCTTCTACCGTTTCTATTCAAAGGGAAAAGCCGTTGCGGACTACATAAGCTTCTATGACGAGGAAGCTCCTGACGTTTCCAAACCCATTACGATATTCGATCCCGAAAACGTTTGGAAACGCAAAGAACTGACTGACGTTGAAGTAAAACGTATGCTTATTCCGATATTCGAAAATGGAAAATGCGTATACAAATCTCCTTCACTTAAAGAGATAAAGGCCTATTGCGAAAGCCAGCTCGATACCCTCTGGGACGAAGTCAAACGTTTTGAAAATCCTCATAATTATTACGTTGATTTTTCGGAAAAACTTTGGAACGTGAGAAATGACCTTTTAAATCAAAACAATCATTAAATAAAAAAGAGACGAAGCCTTTTGACTTCGTCTTTTTTATGTAAAAAATCAATTATTCTTCTGCGGGTGCTTCTTCAGCAGCAGGTGCTTCTTCTTCGGCTGCAGGAGCTTCCTCTTTTACCGGAGGCTCAAGAAGAGCTTTCATAGAGAAACTTACACGGCGTTTTTCAAAGTCGATCTCGGTAATCTGTACGTCAACTTCCTGACCGACGGAAAGAACGTCCTGGGGTTTTGCGACATGCTCGTAAGAAATCTGGGAAATATGGATAAGACCGTCAATTCCGGGAATGATGTTCGCAAATGCGCCGAAAGCGGTAAGGCTTACGATTTTGACCTTTGCGGTGGAGCCGACGGGATAATCTCTCTTGAGGATCTCCCAGGGGTTGTCCTCTTCTTTCTTATAGCCGAGGCTGATTTTCTTGTTCTCTTTATCAACGTCTTTTACGAAAACTTCAAGAACATCGCCGACTTTAACGATATCGGAAGGATGAGCAACACGGAGCCAGGAAAGCTCGGATACATGTACCATTCCATCTACGCCGCCGAGGTCTACGAATGCACCATAGGAAGTAAGGGATTTTACTTTGCCCTTAAAGGTCTGGCCGACTTCGATAGCAGCCCAGAATGCTTCCTGTTTTGCTTTTCTTTCTTCGGAAAGAACGCTGCGGATAGAACCGATAGCACGTTTACGCTGGGAATTTACTTCAAGAATACGGAACTTTACGTTCTGTTTGAGAAGTCCTTCAATAGGATCGTTACGGGAGGCAGTCGCCTGAGAAGCAGGGATGAAAACACGAACACCGTCGGTAACGGCAACAACGCCGCCCTTGACTACCTCGACAACAGTTCCTTCCAAGATTTCGTCAGTTCCGGCCGCATCTTCAATGCGCTGGAAATTTTTCTCTGCATCGACTTTCTTTTTGGAAAGGACCATGGTGCCTTCGGCATCATTTACGTGCAGAACTTTGAGGGTGATCTCGTCGCCTACTTTAACGATATCGGCAGGCTTCACTGTGGGGTCGTCGGTAAGTTCTTCGGAAGATACAAATCCGGTATGTTTGCTTCCAACGCTTACAACGATTTCGGTATCTTTAACTACCATAACGGTGGCCTGAACTTTATCGCCGTTTCTTACATACTTGGATTCTTCGTCTCTGAAGGATTGCTCCAGCATTTCCTCAAAGCTATTTTCTTCTACTTTGTTTTCACTCATGGTTTCAAGTACCTCCTTAATTATGCCGGCAGGGGTAGATGCTCCGGCGGTGATGCCAATTACTTTTGAACCCAGCCAATCTTCCGGCTTCAGCTCTGACGGATACTCAACCAGAACTGTCGGACAGTTGGCCGCGCAGGTTTCCCAAAGTCTCGCTGTGTTTGAACTGTTCCTTCCACCGAGTACAATCATACGATCACACCCTTTTGAAAGCTCATCCGCTTCGCTTTGTTTAGTATAAGCATCATAACATATTGTATCAAAAATAAATAAATTTGTATATACCTTTTTTGCAAATTTTACACATTTTTCCCATTCGTCCTTTAAAAAGGTAGTTTGGGAAAGTATTGTATGACAATTTGCACAAAAATCTCCCCCTGTTTTTACAAATTCTTCCAGTTCAGCAAGTCCTCTTACAACGTGCACCTCGCCCTTTGAATGCCCCGTAATGCCCTTAACTTCGGCATGTTCGGGATTTCCGAGCAGAATTACCACCTCTCCGGCAGCGGTATGCTCCTCGACGAGCTTTTGTATTCTTGTTACAAAAGGACAAGTGCTGTCCTCGTAAGGAATACAGTTTTTTTCAAGCTCCTCAATAACCGAAAGCGGAACCCCGTGGGAGCGAAGTATTACCGTTGTATTTTCCGGACACTCCGAAAGGTCATATATCGGTTTTATGCCTCTTTCTTTAAGCCCGTTTACCACTATTGGATTATGGATTATCTCTCCGAGGGTTACTGCCGGTCTGTGTTCTTCGGCGTATTTTTCGGCTATTCCGACTGCGCGTTTCACTCCGAAGCAAAAGCCCGCGGATTTTGCAACTTTTATTTGCATTTTGCCTCCAAAATCATCTTTTTTACGTTTTCAATATCATCGGCAAGAAGGATTTCCGAATTATCTATATATACTGCGTCT
>JAZLFU010000032.1:0-4669 GCA_045615915.1 Oscillospiraceae bacterium | reverse complement strand
TATCTCTATCGGAAGAGGCGTTCCGAAACCGAGAAAGGATATCGCAGTCTGGAGCGAGATGAAAGACTATATGGCTTTCTTCTATGACGATCTTTTTGTACCGGGAAAAGAGTATCCCGAAAACATGAGCATCGAGGATATAAAAGCCGTGCTCAAAAATTATGTGGATATTTATGATGAAGCTGATGACCAGACCGAATGGTTCAATAAGATAAAAGAGCTTTCCGTTTCTCTCGGATATGCCGCTTCACCCAAAGAATACAAGCAGAATCCCGATGATTTCAAAGGCCATGTAGGAGATATTTCTGCGGTTATAAGAATGGCTGTTACCGGAAGAGTAAACAGTCCGGATATGTTTACCGTTATGAATATACTCGGAAAAGATAAAGTAGTCGAAAGGCTCAATAAAGCCCTTGCCGCGCTTTGATTGGGAGAAAGGAACATTATGCCCGAAGAAATTTCCAATTTCATTCACGATATAATTGATAAAGACCTTGCGGAGGGAGTAAATACCGAAGTTCATACCCGTTTTCCTCCGGAGCCTAACGGATACCTTCATATAGGTTCCGCAAAGGCAATTTGGATAAACGCTTCAACGGCGGAAAAGTATCACGGAAAGTTCAATCTTCGCTATGACGATACAAACCCTGCCCGCGAGGATGACGAATACGTACAGAGCATACTCGAAGATATACGCTGGCTCGGATATGAGCCGAACGGCGGTATTTTCTACGGCTCCGACTATTTCGATAAATGCTATGAGTTTGCCGAGAAGCTTATCCTTGACGGAAAGGCATACGTTGATGACCTTTCCCGCGATGAAATGCAGGAATACCGCGGAAGCGATGCCGGGAAACCCAGCAAACCCAGCCCTTACCGCGACAGAAGCATTGAGGAAAACCTCGACCTTTTCAGAAGAATGAGAGCGGGCGAATTTGAGGACGGAGCAAAAACCCTCCGCGCGAAAATTGACCTTGCAAGTCCGAATATGAATATGCGTGATCCGGCAATCTACCGTATCAAACGTGCGACTCATCACCGCCAGGGAGATAAATGGTGCATCTATCCTCTCTATGATTTTGCGCACCCCATCCAGGATGCTCTTGAAGGAATAACCTATTCCTGCTGTTCAATAGAGTTTTCCGACCACAGACCGCTCTATGACTGGGTGGTTGAAAACGTTGGATTTACAAAACCGCGCCCTCATCAGTATGAGTTTGCGCGCCTCAATATCACCCATACCGTTATGAGCAAGCGTTATCTCCGTATGCTCGTTGAAACCGGAGTCGTTGACGGTTGGGATGATCCGAGAATGCCCACTCTCTCCGGTATGCGCCGCCGCGGATATACGCCCTCGTCTATTATCGAGTTCGTAAAGACCGCCGGTGTTTCAAAGGCGTATTCCATAGTTGATGTTGAGCTTCTTGAACATTGCATCCGCGATGAGCTTAACAGAACGGCACAGAGAAGAATGGCGGTAATTGATCCTATAAAGGTAGTTATCACAAACTATCCGGAGGATAAGACCGAAACTTTTGAAGTACCGAACAACGTAAACGATCCCGATGCCGGAACAAGACAGGTTGAGTTCAGCCGCGAGCTTTATATCGAGCGCGAGGACTTTATGCCAGTTCCTCCGCCTAAATTCTTCCGTCTTAAACCCGATGGTGAGGTTCGTCTTATGGGAGCGTATATAGTAAAATGCGAGGGCTTTGACATTGATGATGACGGCAACGTAACCGAAGTAAGAGTTACCGCCGATCTTGAAACCTCCAACGGGATGCCTGCTGACGGAAGGAAGATAAAAGGCACTATCCATTGGGTTAGCGCAAAGAGTGCCGTTACCGCCGACGTTCGTATGTACGGAAGACTTTTCAGTGAAGCCAATATGGTAACTCTCCCCGAAGGAAAAGATTATAACGATTATCTTGATCCGGATTCCGTAAAGGAATACAAGGGAGCAAAGCTTGAAGCCGCTCTTGCGAATGCCGGAAATGACGAAAGATTTCAGTTCGTAAGAAACGGATATTTCATAAGGGACAGCAAAAATCCGAACGTTTGGAACAACATAGTAAATCTTAAAGATAGTTGGGCGAAGGCTCAAAACAATTAAAATAAAAAAAGAGCGTTCCGCCGAGGAGCGCTCTTTTGATATGGGCGGTGAATTTATGGTAAAGCGGTTTGATGATATCGGAGTTACGGCATATCTTCCGGGGAACGATTTTTCGGAAGAGGTTTGGACTTTTATGCACGGCGATGAAGCTGAAAAAGTGCTTTCACTTTTGGTAACTCCTAAGCCGGCAGTTTTCTGTGTAGATGTGGATTGGAACAGGGAACTCTCTCCTTGGAAAGCGAAAGCCGTTTTCGGCAACGAAGATTTTTCCGGTGAAGCCGATGGATTTATCGAAAAACTTGTCGGAAATATTATACCAAATGTCGAAAACAATCTAAATATTACAAATTGTAAAAGAATTGTTGCCGGATATTCCCTTGCCGGACTGTTTTCCGCGTACGTTTTCTACAAAACCGATATTTTCGATATGGGCGCTTCGATTTCCGGTTCCCTTTGGTTTGACGGTTTTACGGAGTTTATAGGCGGCACGGAAATGAAAAAGCTCCCGGAGAAAATGTATTTCTCGGTCGGGAGCAGGGAGAAAAAAACAAAGAACGTCCGTATGGCAAGAGTTGAGGACCGAACGAGGGAAGCCGAAAAGATCTTTCGTTCCCGCGGGGCAAAAACGGTTTTTGAACTCAACGAAGGCGGACATTTTGATAATGTTGCGGAAAGGATAGCATCGGGAATAAATTTCCTCTTGGAAACATAGCTTTCAGATTTCAAGCTCCGCTTCCGCTTCCTGTTTTGCGATATGCTCCTCGAAAGCGGAGAGAACCGTATCTTCAAGAAGCTTTCGCGCTTCCGGACTTATGGGGTGGACTATATCGCGGAAAACGCCGTTTTCATCTTTTCGGCTCGGCATAGCGACGAAAAGGCGTTCCGGCCCGGAGATTACTTTCAGATCGTGGACTGCGATTTCGCCGTCTATGGTTACGGAAACGAGAGCTTTAAGTCTGTCGTTATCATATGTTTTTCTGATTCGGATATCGGTGATGTTCATATAGATGACCTCCAAAAAATGTTTTCTGAAATAATTTTTGGAAGAAAAAAGATTTTTATTCATTTTAGCGCGATTATTTTTTAAATACGTATTTCTTTTTTATAACGTTTGCCGTATAATATATAAGGATTAATGTGTCCGCAGCTTTTGTTTAAGGAGAAGCAAAGAGATGACAGTTGACGAAAATTTGCTTAAAACAAGAAAGCACCTTCATTTTATAGGCATAGGCGGCTCGGGAATGTTCCCGATGGTGCAGATACTCCATAACGAAGGTTTTTATATAACGGGTTCCGATAATAACGAAACGGAAACTACTAAAATCGAGCGTAAAATGGGTATTCCCGTAACTTTTGGCCAGGCTGCTGAAAATATCGAAGGTGCCGACCTCATAGTTTATACCGCCGCAATAATGTCCGATAACCCGGAGCTTATAGCGGCCAAGGCTTCCGGAGTGCCCTGCCTTGAACGTAGCGAGATGCTCGGCCTTCTTTCAAAGAGATACAGCAAGGCTGTCTGTGTTGCCGGAACTCACGGCAAGACTACTACGAGCGGAATGATTGCCCAGGTGCTCCTTGAAAGCGGAAAAGATCCGAGTGCGTTTATCGGCGGAAAGGTAAAAGCTCTCGGCGGAAGCGGAAGAGCGGGCAAAAGCGATATTTTCGTAGTTGAGGCCTGCGAATTCGTGGATACCTTCCTCAAGCTTTCCAACGATATTTCCGTTATCCTCAATATTGATAACGATCACCTTGATTATTTCGGCACCATTGAAAATTCCATAAAGTCTTTCCATAAATTCGCGGAAAACAATACCGGACTTCTCATTGTAAACGGCGATGATGAAAACACTATGAAAGCCGTTACCGGACTTGATAAAGAGATAATAACTTTCGGTTGGAACGAGAGTAACGACTATTACGCAAAAGATATAAAGAAGCTCGGCGGAGCGAAATCCGCATACACTCTTATGCACAAGGGTGAGAAAGTGGCGGATATAATCCTTTCCATACCCGGAAAGCACAATATCATGAACTCCATGGCGTGCGCCGCGGTTTGCATTTATCTCGGAGTTGAGCCGGAAACCGTTGCCGAAAAAATCGAAAAGTTTCCGGGAGCGGGAAGACGTTTTGAGGTACTCGGAGAGGTAAATGGCGTTACCATAGCCGATGACTATGCCCACCACCCGACAGAACTTGCCGCGACACTCAAAGCCGCGAAGGAAATGGATTTCCACGAGGTTTGGGCGGTGTTTCAGCCCTTTACATATTCAAGAACGGCGCTTTTGCTCGATGATTTTGTAACGGCGCTTTCCGTTGCCGACCACGTCGTTATGAGTGAGATTATGGGAAGCCGCGAAAAGAATACCTATAATATCTATACGAAAGACCTTGCCGAAAAGATACCCGGAAGCGTGTGGTTCAATACCTTTGAGGAAATGGCGGATTACACCATGAGCCATGCGAAGCCCGGCGACCTTGTAATAACTCTCGGCTGCGGGGACGTATATAAATGCGCCTATATTATGGCGGGAATAAAATAAGGAGGAGCTTTTTATG
>JAZLFU010000031.1:0-4100 GCA_045615915.1 Oscillospiraceae bacterium | reverse complement strand
TAAAAAGAAAGCTTCCCGCTCGGTTTGGCAGCAGGAAGCTTTTATAAATATTACGCCGCGAAATCAACGAAAGCTCCGGTATCGGGATTTTTCTCCCCGGCGCCGCTCAAAGAAACCGGCTCTTCATCCCCGATAACAACGGCCTGACCGCCATTCTTTTTCTCTCCGCGCATAAACTCAAAGTAGGATTCGAGGGGACTGTATCCCGAAGCGCCCGCTCCAAAGCTTCCGGATTTTATCGGAACCTTGATGATAGTATTGTAGCTGTTTTGCAAATTCAAGGTAAATGTTCTGTAATATTTCCCGTCATCGGAAAGATGGTTTTCAATATATTTCGCATCGTAAGGGCCGCCCAAAAGATAAACTTCGTCCTCAAACCAGCCCCAATATGTATCACCGTAACCCGCAACAGCATGAAGAAGGGTTTCATTTTCAATAGCGCCCGTTGCCATATTGAAAGTCGGCGCGGTATATTTTCTGCTGCAGGTTATTTTTTTGGAAGACATCTTTTTCGGAAGATTGTTCAGGTATACGGAATCGCGCCCTTTAAGATAATCACCGCAAACGTAGTTGACTTTCATCTTTACGGCGCTGTCTTTATCAAGAACAGATTCTTTTCCCGCTTCAGTTACGATAATACCGGAATCCTTCGGCAGATAGAAACCTATTTTTCTGTAAAGATAATCGTGATAAGTTTCATCAAGCCCGTTTGCCTGCAAGGTATACGCGAGAACGAGCATATTTTCCTCACCGATAAAGTCGCCGTCGATATATCCTTCGCCAATGGTGTAGCCTATGGGATTGATCCAGAGGTTTTTAAAATTGCGGTAAAGTCCATCGACTTCAACCTTCGCCATTATGTCATTCTGATAGGTTATATTGCAGTAATCAAGCTCGGTATTCGTTATATAACAGAATTGGTCATTACCCGTAAGGCAGTTTTTCTTTGCCGAAGTAAGCTCTTTCGTTGTATTTACAAAGGTTTCCATAACCTCTTTTTTTGCGCTGTCGTGAACCGTATTCGACATTCCCATAAGGTTTGAAACAAAGAGCGCGTAAACGCCGGTTTTGAATATCATCTGATCGGCGAATTCCTTTATATCGTCTTCTATCTCGGACTCAAAAGCGTGGGTGAGATAAAAGCTCTTGAACTTCGCGTCGATTCCGTCATTAGCGGTCAAAAGAGTCTGGCAGTACGCTTCGAAATCATATACCGCGTCGCTTACAAAAAGCGGATCTTTTCTCATCTCAACACTTGTAACACGGTATGAAAGTGCATTTACCGCATCGGCCGCGAGAGCCTCTATTCCGGCGCGGTCATTGGGCATTGTATAGTTGCAGGTTTCAAAAATCGAAGTGTTGCCCTTGCCGAGCTCGGATTCAATGTTGTCGGAAATAGCCTTTATCAGATCGTCTCTGTACGTATTCACGTTGAATTCCGGTTTTGACGGTAGGCAGGATTCGGGAATGATCAGATACTTTTCGTTTTCTCCGCAGGAATCGGGGATTCTGTTTTCATTGATAAACGATTGAACAAACTTCTTTTTGTTCTCGTTCCACTTATATTTTATTACGATTATGGAATTATCTATACCGTAATCTTCGCTTTTCCTCGGATTTGAAGCGGTATTCATAAACCAGTTTCTTATTCCGTCGGCAGAAATAGCGTCAAACTCCGTTATATATCTGTCGAGCTTTTGCTGCATATAATTTTTATAAAAATCGCTCCATGCCTTTCTCATGTTGTCGGCTTTGTACGCGCGGTTATTGAAATCAATGCTCGCCTTGATTTCCGTCATTTTCGTTGTGATATTATCGAGCTTCTTATCCATGGCGTCGATCTTTGTTTTCATGGTGCCGAGCATATCCTGTATATTCGCAAGAGCCGTTGCCGTCGGATCCTCGATCACACCTATGAGTTTAAGAAAATTGACGCTTCCGTTTACAAGACTAAGTACACTTGAAGCTCCGCTTATCACCGACATACAGTCCTTAAAAGTAATGGAAATCGCGCTTGTCGCCTCCACGGTACCGCCCACGTTAAGGCTGTCGGCGGAATTCGCCACCATATCCCAAGACCAGTCTATTCCGCTTATAAGCTCGTCCTCCGGAGCGGCGAAAGCCTCGGGAGCATATGTAAACAGAAGGACAATCACAAGCAAAAGAGCAACTATTTTCTTTTTCAAAACGACTCCCCTCTTTCAAGAAAACCTTTCTTTGAATTATACACTGTTTTTGTGATTTTACAAGAAAAATTTTATTATAATACTATTTTGGATTACAATATTCCGAAAAAAGTGATTGTTTAAGATGAAAAAAGCGCCCGCAGATATCACGAGCGCTCTTTTTATAATTTATTCGTTTCTTATTGCTGCCTGTATTGGTCGGAAGAAAAGGAGGAGTTAACGCCCGGACAGTTCTTCAATTATATCAATGCAGTCGCTTAAAACCGAACGAATCTTCGGGAATCTTTCGCTTTTTACTCCGGGTGCATCCGAATACAGTCTTCGGTTCACCTCGATCATCACGGAAATTACTCTCGGATCTTTTTCGTAAAACTCCATCGGGACGATCGTTCCGGCAAACGGTGAATCGACATTCACGCTGTAACCCCGTTCCGAAAGAAGCCGAACAAGCTTATCCGTAAAAACCTCCGGCGTATGGTAATCCGATGTTCCGATACAGAAATCCGGGCGGTCGGCGGCTTGATCGATTTCATACGGCAGTGCCGTCGGATAAAACGAATGACAATCCACGATCAGGCAATGTCCGTATTTTTCCAGCTTCTCTTCCACCGCTTGCGAAAATGCCTGATGGTGACGGTCATAATACCGAGCAAGGATTTCCTCTTTTTCCTTTTCTGTGACAGTGCGGAGCTTCCGCAGATCCGAAGTGCTTTCGTATGTCACGCCCATGCCGATGCTTGCCATGATCTCATCTTTGTCATCCCGGAAGCGCTCCACATCACAGACAAGGCGGCTGATCGGAAAGACGATTTTATCTCTGCCGCAATCGAACAGCTCATCACAAAACCAATCCGTCATCACGGCAATTTCGTGCGGCAGTTTTGAACTGTCAAATGAAGTAATGAATCGTGCGGGAATTACAGTAGATGCGTGGGGAATGTGCAAAAGGGTGCTGTTTTTCATAGTTTCTGCCTCCTTGTTTTTTATGAAGAGGCAGAAAAATGCACCCATCGTTTCCGATGGGTGCATAAATCTTGATTACATACCCATCGGTCAAGCATTAGCACCTTACCTTGCGGCAGGTTGCTGTGCGGTCAACGGGCTTGTCCCTCGCGCACTCTTCATAGGTTTTATATTTTATTGTGCAATCAAAAGCCTTGGATTTTCAAGGTTTTTCGGTTCTTACTTGCCTTCCTTGATAGCAGCCTGGGCCGCGGCGAGTCTTGCGATCGGAACACGGAATGGTGAGCACGAAACGTAGGTGAGCCCTACTCTATGGCAGAAACCAATGGTGGAGGGATCTCCGCCGTGCTCACCGCAGATGCCGAGCTTGATATCCGGTCTTGTCCGGCGGCCAAGCTCGGATGCCATATTTACAAGCTTGCCGACTCCCGCCTGGTCAAGCTTCGCGAAAGGATCGGATTCGTATATCTTCTTATCATAATAAGATCCGAGGAATGCGCCTGCATCATCGCGGCTGAAACCGAAGGTCATCTGGGTGAGGTCGTTCGTACCGAAGCTGAAGAACTCCGCATCCTTCGCGACTTCATCGGCAAGGAGCGCCGCACGCGGAATTTCGATCATAGTTCCGACTTTATAAACTATGCTTCTGCCCTTTTCCTCAAATACCCTTTTGGCGGTATCGTCAACGATATTCTTGACGTATTTAAGCTCTTTTTCTTCGCCGACAAGGGGTATCATAATTTCGGGAACGATATCCCAGCCGGAATGGCGGTTGGAAACATTTATTGCCGCTTCTATGACCGCTCTCGTCTGCATTTCCGCAATCTCCGGATAGGAAACCGCAAGACGGCAGCCACGGTGGCCCATCATCGGGTTGAATTCATGAAGTCCGGCGATGGTGGCTTTCAGCTCGTTTACGTCAAGCTTCATATCATTCGCAAGAGCGACTAT
>JAZLFU010000030.1:0-2202 GCA_045615915.1 Oscillospiraceae bacterium | reverse complement strand
AAAATATTCACAAGCAAAAGAATGAGCATTACAAATACAAACATTATAGTTGAAAGTGCGTTTATTTCCGGACTTACTTTTACACGTACCATAGAATAAATAACAACGGAAAGCGTTTGAGCCGCAGAACCACTTGTAAAGTAGCTTACAACGAAATCATCAAAAGAATATGTGATAGAAAGGAAAAATCCTGCAGCTATTCCCGGCATAATTTCCGGCAAAAGTACTTTCTTAAAAGCCTGAAAATGATTGCAACCAAGATCAAGCGCCGCGTTATAAACATTTTTATCCATCTGCTGAAGTTTGGGAAGCACATTAAAGATAACGATTGGTACATTGAAAGTAATATGTGCCAAAATAAGAGTGCTGTAACCGCATTCCATTTTAAGAAAAACAAAAAGCAGCATAAGTGATACACCGGTAATAATATCCGGATTTATTATCGGAAGATATGAAACATTGAGCACAAGAGATTTAAGGCGGTTATTCATCGCATTAATTCCTATTGCTGCCAAAGTTCCGAGCACAACAGCGCAAACTCCCGCAACAATAGCTACCAAAAGCGTATTGAAAAGAGCACGCAATATTATCTCGTTGGTGAAAAGTTTTTCATACCATTTTGTAGTAAAACCGGTAAAAACGCTTCTGCTCTTGCTGTCATTAAACGAAAAAAACATTAAAACAGCAATCGGTGCATAAAGGAAAATATATATTACAGCTACATAAAAACGGGAAAGAAATTTCATATAACAACTCTCCCTTCTTTTTCGCTCTCATTTGAATCAAACTGATTCATAACTCCCATGCAAAGAAGAATAATTATCATAAGCACAAATGATATTGCTGCGCCGAGATTCGGGTTATAAGCATTACCTGTAAACTGCATTTCTATAAGGTCGCCTATCATGAGTTCAGAACCACCGCCGAGCATTCTCGAAATAATAAATGTACTTACAGAAGGAATAAATACCATTGTAATTCCTGTATTTACTCCCGGCATACTCAAAGGAAAAACAACTTTCATAAAGACCTGCATAGGGCTTGCTCCGAGATCTTGTGCCGCATTGATAAGAGAATTATCCATTTTCATGAGCACCGTATAAAGCGGAACTATCATAAAAGGAAGATAATCATATACCATACCAAGCACAACTGCGCCCTGGGTATTTATAAATTCATACGGACCTAACCCAAAAAATCCAAGTAAACGGTTCAAAAGTCCGTTATTTTCAAGAATTGTCATCCACGCGTATGTCCTAAGCAAAAAGTTCATCCACATAGGAAGCATAATAAGCATAAACATAGTTCTTCTTATATTTGTTGTCTTTTTTGCCATAATATACGCAAAAGGATATCCCAAAATAAGACAAATAACTGTTGCTACCATTGCAAGAAACAGGCTTTTAACAATAACCGGCACATATACCTGTACTCTTTCAACGTTTTGCAAAGTAAATCCGCCGTCAGACGTTGTAAAAGCAAAATAAGCTACCATCATAAGCGGAACAACAATGAATATTGCCATAAAAAGCAGATACGGAAACGCCGGATAACGTGATTTTATCATTTTACAGCGTCCTCCGACATTTTATGCATAATATGTATATCATCCGGAATTACTGAAAGTCCGACTTTTCTTCCCGGTTCTTCATAAATTGTGGAACGTATTTTCCAATAAAATCCGTTGGCAAATACAACTATTTCATAGTGCATTCCTTTGAAAATAATACTCTCAACAGTTCCGGAAATTTGTCCATCCTCCGGTTCTGAAATTTTTATATCTTCCGGACGTAAGACAACATCAACGTTTTCGTTTTCTCCGAATCCAAAGTCAACACATTCAAAATCTCTTCCGGCAAATTCAACAAGATAATCTTTTTTCATAATACCGTCAACTATATTTGATTCACCGATAAAATCTGCAACAAAAGCATTTTTAGGCTCATTATATATGTCAATCGGAGAACCTATCTGTTGAATTTCACCGTTTCTCATTACAACCACGGTATCACTCATAGTAAGAGCTTCCTCCTGGTCATGAGTAACATATATAAATGTGATTTTTGTCTCACGTTGAATCTTTTTCAGTTCAATCTGCATTTCTTTGCGGAGTTTTAAGTCAAGAGCACCCAAAGGCTCATCAAGTAAAAGCACCTTTGGTTTATTTATAAGAGCTCTCGCAATCGCAACACGCTGCTGCTG
>JAZLFU010000029.1:0-15399 GCA_045615915.1 Oscillospiraceae bacterium | reverse complement strand
TATAACCTTATATACAAGCGGTAAAAATATTGATTGAAAAAGCAGAATATGTTATAATGTTATATAATTTTTATTAAGAGGAAATCTTTATGTATAAAAAAATCATTTGCATTTTTATGGCGGCGATTTTAATGCTTATTCCAATTTCCGCAACCGCTTTTGAAGAAAATACCGGCTTTGAAAATTCAGAAGGCGATAATGAAAGCGGCGTGCTCATTGAAGAAGCCGGAAGCAAAAATACATCAGACGATATCGTGCTCCAAAATGTGCTTGGCGCCACCCAAACGTTGCGATCCGGAACCTGCGGGGAAAACGTAAACTGGAAATATACAGATGGTGAGCTTATCATAAGCGGAACCGGCAGAATGGATGATTACAACTATTTTTACGTTCCCTGGCAAGTTTTCCGCGAAAACATAAATACCGTAACTGTAAAAAACGGAGTTACATATATCGGCGGATACGCTTTTGAAAGCTGTTATGATCTTGTCAACATAACCATTCCCGAATCGGTTACGGAAATAGGATATCTTGCCTTTCATAACTGCGAAGCCCTTGAAGAATTAACAATTCCGGAAAGCGTAGTTTCAATAGGCAACTATGCATTTGATTACTGTACCTCGTTAAAAGATATATGGTATCCGGGTTTGAAGAAAGATTGGGACAAAATTGATTTCGGGCTCGGAATTGACGAATTTTTGAGCTCCGTTACGATGCATTATGCTCAAATGCCCGGAGATATAAACCGTGATAATTCATTGGACAACAAAGACGTAAAAATGCTTTTTGAATATATCACAAAGCTAATCAGTTATGATGATCTTTCTATTATGGATATAAACTCTGACGGAAGCATAAACAACCGCGACGTTATTTTGCTTTTTAACATCGTTTCACGGACACTTTAATTTGGAAGGAAGGGAGTATATTGGAAATTTTTTTGAGCATTTTGGCTTTCATAATTGCCGCCGCCGGATTTCTTTACGGGACTTCCCGCCTTTTTAAAAAAGGAAAACCTCTCTACTTTCAAATACTTATATGCGCCGTAGGCTGTTACGCAATTGAAGAACTGTTCTCGATAATAACCCTTATCTGCGGCGGATATGAAGAACCTATTACAGTAGGTATGCTCGGAATATTCGGACTTGATCTCTTTCTTTTCTCGGCGAATTACGGTCAGCTTGATAAAATAGTCGATGACGGAAAAGACAAAAGAGCAAAGTCCCTTGCTTTAGCCGCGCCGATTATTATTCTTTTCGTTCAGATTTCATTTTTCATATTCGTCGAAAACGAATCTATTTTTACAAAAATCACGCTTATTTTAATAAACCTTCCTTCCTTTCCCGCATCATATTACAACCTGAAACATCTTCTTTTGAAAAACGATGATTTCGGCTTTCTTAAAGCCACAAGATGGTGCAATATAATGGCACTTGCCTATTACGCCTTTTCCCACGCATTTATCTTCATATATGAACTTGGTAATCCTTTTGCCATTTCTTTGGCTTCAATAATGGTCGTTATACCTATACTCGGTCTTTCAATAGCTGCAACAAAGGGGGCTGATCTATGGGCAACCTAAATCTGATCCTTTTTATAAGTATCATAGCGCCGCTCGGCATGATGCTTTTCGTTTACAAAGGCAAAACAAGAACATCTCTCCTCTTTTTGCTTGTGGGAATATCCGTTTGCCTTTTTTGCGGAGAACTGAACACGGCGTTATATCAGGCAATGAGCTTTTCAAGAAAATATTATACTGTTAATATCGCACCGCTTTTTGAAGAAATCTTCAAAGCGCTTCCGATAATCGTTTACGCTTTTGCTTATAAACCCGAAAGGCAAAAGTTGCTTGAAAGCTCCATTTCCGTCGGAGTTGGATTTGCGATATTAGAAAACGCTTTTATCCTTTCAAAAAGTGCCGATTCAGTCTCCGTCTTTTTGGCTCTCGTAAGAGGTTTCGGGGCAGGAATGATGCATGGGATCTGCACTCTCGCAGTAGGCTTCGGAATAATGTTTATCAACACAAAAAAGAAACTTTTCTATTCCGGAACAGCGGCTCTTCTTTCCGTTGCGGTAATGTATCATGCGACATATAACAGCCTTGTTCAGTCGTCTTATCAAAACTTCGGATTTTTACTTCCTCTTTCAACATTCGTTCCGCTGATAATCATTTTGAGAAAAAAAGATATTCTGTAAAGGAGATTATAAAATGAAAAGAATTCTATCGGCAATTATGGCTTTTTTGCTTACTCTATCCTTTTCCTCAATGGCATTTGCCAATGAAGAGGATTCATACAAATATTGGATGAGTCTCGCTCAAGACTATGAAAAAACAAATCGCTACGAAGCATCCATAGCGTATGAAAAAGCCGGCGACCTTATACCGGAAGAAGAAGAAAATGCTTATATGGTCAAAAGCGAAATGTATAATAACGCCTATAATATGTTTGCTGAAGCAGTAAATTTCAATCAATATCCAAGCGATATAGGAAACACAAATGAACGTTTTGCCATTCTCGCTGAAAAAACCGCAGACTGTTTCGCGAAAAGCGAGCAAAAAAGCCAGGCTTTTGAATATTATAACAAAGCCGGAAATCATTACATCTATACCGGAAATAAAGATTTTGCCGCTCTATGTTTCGAAAAGGCCGGAGATATCTCTTTCGAACTCAAAAACTACGAAAAAGCGATTTTAAGCTATGAAACGGTTTTGAGCAATATTTCCCTTGACTCCACAAAAATAGGAACGATATACGATAAACTTTCGAAAGCATACCTTGAAAGCGGAGACAAAGAACAGGCGGCATACAACAAAATGCGTGCCGCAGGATATATTTCCGCAATAAATTTTGAAAGTGGTATAGAAGTCTATAAAGAAGCTATAGAACTATATTTCCAAACTGATGATAAAGAAGGACTTTATTCCACTTATGAAAATCTCCTCAGTACCTTTTTAATCAACAACAGAATGAATGAGGCAATTCCTTTCCTGTTTGATTGCGCCGATATTCTTGATGACAAAAAGGAAGCAGTTACTTATCTTAATTTCGCCGCTATCCTTTACGAAGAAAATGGCGACTATGCAGGAGTTGGATACGCTTATGAAAAAATAGGAAATATTCATAAAGATATGAATGAACTTTTCTCCGCCGCCAATGCTTATGAAAAATCCGCGGAAGCCTACCGCAAAGCCTACTGCATGAGCGACGCGGAAAGAGTTGAGAAGCTCGCCGATGAATGCAGCTCTACCGGAACTGTTTTCTCAGAAGGAAGCACCTGGATAATAGTCGGCGGAGCAATAATCATTGCCGCAGTCATAATATTCGTTGTGTCAAAAAAGAAAAAAATCTCTGAAAAGTAATGATATTAAAATCAAAAATTTTTATATGTTAATAAAAAATATATAAAAATATTTTAAAAAAAGTAATAAAATATTCTTGCAATTTTATATTAAATAGTTTAAAATATTTTTTGTGTTGTTGCTGACAAGTGTTTTTGAATTTACAAAAGAATTTGCAGAAATACACTTTTCAACTTGCAAAATTGATTAGTTAATTCTCCTATAGAAAGGAATCTTGATATTATGGAAAAGAACAACAGAAGAGTCGGCACAATTTCCCGCGGCATTCGCTGCCCTATCATTCGTGAAGGCGACGATCTTGGCGTTATTGTAAGCCAAAGTGTTTTGGAAGCCGCTGAATGCGAAGGTTTCGAGCTTCGCGAACGCGACGTTATCGCAATTACCGAATCCATCGTTGCCCGTGCTCAAGGCAACTACTGCTCTGTTGACGACATTGCGGCAGACGTAAAAGCAAAATTCGGCGGAGAAACCGTCGGTGTTATTTTTCCGATAACCTCCCGTAACCGTTTTGCAATTTGCCTTCGCGGAATTGCAAAAGGAGCAAAAAAGGTAGTTCTCATGCTCAGCTATCCTTCCGATGAAGTCGGCAACGAGATGATAAGCCTTGATAAAATCGAAGCCGCCGGAGTCAACCCTTATTCCGACGTACTCACTCTTGCAAAATATCGCGAGCTTTTCGGAGAGAATAAACACGAGTTCACCGGTGTTGATTACGTCGGCTATTATGAGAACCTTGTTCGTGAATGTGGCGCTGAAGTTGAGATAATCTTCGCAAACCAGGCAAAAGCGATCCTTGATTACACCGATTGTGTTCTCACCTGCGATATTCATACCCGCGCCCGTACCAAACGCGTTCTTAAAGAAGCCGGAGCAAAAATTGTTCTCGGTCTTGATGACATCATGAATGCTCCCGTTGACGGAAGCGGATACAACGAGAAATACGGTCTTCTCGGTTCCAACAAATCCACCGAAGATAAGATCAAACTTTTCCCGAGAGATTCCCAATATCTTGTAGAAGATATCCAAAAGAAAATTCTTGAAGCAACCGGCAAAAACGTCGAAGTTATGGTATACGGCGACGGCGCTTTCAAAGATCCTCAGGGAAAGATCTGGGAGCTTGCAGATCCGGTAGTTTCTCCTTTCTTCACAAGCGGACTTGTGGGAACTCCTAACGAGCTCAAACTTAAATATCTTGCCGATAACGATTTCAAAGATCTTTCAGGCGATGAACTTAAAGCCGCTATTTCCGAAAGCATCAAAGCAAAGAACGGCAACCTCAAAGGAAGCATGGCCTCCCAGGGAACAACTCCCCGTCAGCTTACAGACCTTATCGGTTCTCTTTGCGACCTCACCTCCGGCTCCGGAGATAAAGGTACTCCCGTTGTTCTTGTTCAGGGTTATTTCGATAACTACACAAACGACTGATAAATCAATGATAAAATAAAATGATACGGTGCAGCGTTTTAACTGCACCGTATCATTTTTTATACCCGTTATTTTTTATCCGGCGATATATTTATAATAATTATCATATCTTTCAAACACCGCAACGCTCATACTCCTGTTCTCCAAATCATACACGGCAGTATGGGAAGTCCCCCAAAGCAAATCGGGGTTATTGAGCTTGGGATCCTGCAATACTTTTGTAATTTTGGCTCCGTCATTTCTCATTATTTCCATTATTTCCGGAATATGCTCCCTATGAGTTTTATAGTTGAATCCGTTCTCACCGGAAACAGGATGATCCGAAAAGCAGGTATAGGGATTATCGAAATTCTCTCCGGGATCGTATTCCCCGTCAAGCCTGTTGGAATTTGAAAATCTTATCGACTCCATAAGATCCTTCATAGTTTCCACCGAAGAAACAGAGCTTCTGTTATCTTTGAGCTTTCTGTATCTTTCGATTCCCATTGAGTTTTCCGAATATATATCATTTTCGGGATCGGCGATATGGAGATAGAAATTTGTCATTATACTTTCGTCTTCCATAATGATAAGCTTTTCACCGTCGGGTTTCGTATTGTCAAACTCGACCACGTAAGACTTATCTTTATCGGCAATAAGAAAATGTATCTCAAAAGCATTCGCTATAAGTCCCATAACGTCTCTCGTATTGACGATATCCACGTTTTTCATTATCTCAACGGCTTCGTCCGCGCTTGCCGCGTTATCCAAAAGATACCTCACCATACAAAGCTGCGGAACTTCTTTTTTGCCGGGATCGGTGTGCATGGTAAGTCCGCCGACATCTGCGGAATTGACGCAGTTTATTTCGACCGCAAGTCCCTTCTCATTTATTCCGTCAAGCAGCATCAGCGGAATAAGATTTTTTGCGTCCTCGTCCAAACCCGATTCGATGAAATCGGCGCTCAACCATAAAAGTCCGCCCACCATTCCAACGGAAGCGTATCTATCCTTTTTAGCCGGAGTTTTCACTATTATCTCCGACGCGTCTTCCAAAACGAAATCAAAATTCCGGCCTAAATATGCGCCTTCCTTAATTCCCGAACAGCCGCTGTATACAAAATCAATATTTCCGTATTCACCTTCAAAGAGATAATCATAATCGTACCCGTCAACCGTAACCTCGTAAAGATTATCGGCAATTTTTTTGTATTCATCATACTTTACGGCATTGCTGTTATTGCAGGCGCACATGGACAAAATCATCATCAATATCAAAGATAAAGAAACTATTTTTTTAAGCATTTTATACCTCCGTTTCGCGAAGTACAGATTTATATTAAGTATAAATCAAATGTTCCAAAAATACAAGAAACTTGTCTAAAATCGAAGCACAATAGATAAGCTTTTCTCTTGCAGAATTCTTCCATTGAGTTTATAATATTATCAGATTTAATATTATAGGAGAATAGTTATGAACGAAAAACTTTTCGATTTTATTGAAGCAAGCCCCACACCTTTCCACGCCGTTTCAAATGCCGCAAAAACGCTTTCCGAAAAAGGCTATACCGAACTTTGCGAAAGTGAAGACTGGGTATTGGGGGCCGGAAAAGGATACTTTGTAACAAGGAACGGCTCTTCCGTCATCGCTTTCCGTATCCCAAAAAACGGTTTCAACGGATTTATGATGACCGCTTCCCATTGCGACAGTCCCGCATTCAAAATCAAGGAAAATGCCGAGCTTCCCGACAAATATTACGTAAGACTTTCCACGGAGAAATATGGAGGAATGCTCTGTGCTCCCTGGCTTGACAGACCTCTTTCCGTTGCCGGAAGAATTACCGTAAAAACCGAAGATGGAATAAAAATAATGCTTGTTGACCTCAAAAAGCCCGTCGCGGTCATACCCAATGTTGCGATCCACATGAACAGAAGCGCCAACGAAAATACCTCCTATAATCCCGCGGTGGATATGCTCCCGCTTTTTGGCGGAGAAAACGAAAGAGGCTCTTTCAAAAAGATGATAGCCGAAAACGCCGGAGTTTCCGAAGAAGATATACTCACAACCGACCTTATAGTATACAACCCTCAAAAATGTACCGAATGGGGATCTTTCATCTCCGCTCCCCGGCTTGATGACCTTCAATGCGCATACAGCGCTCTGACTGCCTTTGTTTCCTCGGAAGGCGGAAAGAGTCTTCCTGTTTACTGCCTTTTTGATAACGAAGAAGTCGGAAGCCAGACAAAACAGGGTGCGGCGTCGACCTTCCTTTCCGATGTTCTCGAAAGAATAAGCGAATGTCTTGGGCTTTCTTCTTCCGAGCACCGCCGCAAGATAGCAAACAGCTTTCTTATCTCCTGCGACAATGCTCACGCGGTACACCCCAACCATCCGGAATTTATGGATAAAAACCACCCGGTATATATGAATAAAGGCATTGTAATTAAATACAACGCCAACCAGAAATATACTTCCGATGCCGTTTCCGCCGCGATTTTCCAGCTTGTTTGCGATGAAGCCAAAGTTCCTTTCCAGCGTTACGCAAACCGCGCGGATATAGCAGGCGGCTCCACCCTCGGAAACATTGCGAACACCCACGTTTCTCTCAACACCGTTGATATCGGCCTTCCGCAGCTCGCTATGCATTCAGCATATGAAACCGCGGGGCAGCTTGATACCGAATATATGATAAAAGCCCTCACCGTTTTCTATGAGAAAACTCTCCTCATGGAAAATGACGGAAGCTACAAACTCGTTTGACGGAGAAAAGCTATGGAATATCGTATTGCAACTGAAAAAGATATAGATACCCTCTGTGAGCTTCGCAAAAAGCAGCTCATTGATGAGGGAACAACTCCCGATATCAACATAGATGAAGAACTCCGCGGATTTTCCCAAAAGAAATTCAAAAGCAACGAGCTTATTGAATGGGTGCTCGATGACGGCGGCGAAATAGTCGCCACCTGCGCAATAATATTCTATGAATTTCCGCCGTCCTTCACCAACAAAACCGGAGTTAAAGGTTACATAACAAACGTTTACACAAAACCAGAGCTTCGCGGAAAAGGAATAGCCACAGAAATGCTTGGCTTTCTTACCGAAGAAGCAAAAAAGCGCGGAGTAAAAAAACTGCTCCTTGCGGCGTCATCCATGGGGCGTCCGGTGTATAAAAAATTCGGTTTTATTGAAGCCAGCGAATGGCTCAAATTAGATAATTTTTATTAAAGGAGAAATAAAAATGGACATTAAAGCAAAAATTGAAGAACTCACCAAAAAGATAATGGGAGATAAAAAGCTCCAGGAGAAGTTCAAAACCAACCCTGTTGAAGCGGTTGAGGGACTTCTCGGAATCGACCTTCCCGATGAACAGATAAACAAAATCGTTGAAGGCATCAAAGCAAAGATAACCGTTGATAAAGTAAGCGGCGCGGTAAACGCTATCGGAAATCTTTTCGGTAAGAAATAAGATATGCAATAAAAAAACGGGTGGGAATTATTTCCCGCCCGTATTTTTTTTGAGTGTTCCCGTAAACAGGATTATATAATTTATAAAAGAGAAAAGCATTATCGCTCCGCATACCATAAAAAGTATATCTGCCGTTTCAGCAGGTATATCCACAAACAGTATGAGCACCGCCATGCTCACTTCGAGCACCACGGTAGACATTTTCCCAAACCATTGAGCAGAATTGACTATATCCGTTTTTTCAAACACTATGAATCCCACAACGCCCATTGTTATACCTGCGATCGCAAATTCCGCAAAGAGAAACAGAATATGCGGATATCTTATTGATAAGCTCAATATAAGCGCCGCCTGGGTAAGTTTATCGGCAACGGGATCAATAAATTTTCCGAAATCGGAAACCATATTGAACTTCCTTGCCACAACTCCGTCAAGAATATCGGAAAGTCCCGAAATAAGCAAAACAGCTATTGCAAGTACGTATTCTTTTACACCGCAATAGAGCCACAAATAGAGCGGAATAAGCGCTATCCTGAAAAAGCTCATTATATTGGGTATTGTAAGGATCTCTTTCCTGGTAAGCCGCCTTCTCATACAGTTTTAATTCCCTTTCATAATAATTAAGTCAATGAATTATATATCTTTTCTGAAGCATTCTCATAGAATTCTTTTTCAAGTGCTTCTTTCATCTTCGAAATATCGCTGTTAAGCATATCTATACATTTATTGCAAAATTCTTCCGGATTTTTGGAACCGTCTGCCCAGCCGTTCTTTTTGAAATAAACGAAATTTTTCTCTTCACAACCACCGACTACGTCAAGAAAAAGCATCGGAATATGTTTTTCTGCGCCCTCGGTACTTGTAAGTCCGCCCGGCTTTGTCAAAAGAATATCCGAAGCGTCAATATACAGCGGAACGTCGTTGGTAAAACCAACCGCAGTTACGTTTTCCGAATTCAAATTCTCGATATCCCGGTACAGCTTCTCGTTAGTTCCGCAAATTGCCGTAATAAGGCAGTCCTCCGGAATTTCTTCGGAAAGCTGCTTCACTATATCCGCCATCGGACCGCAGCCCATACTTCCGCACATAAAAAGAATATTTCTTTTCCCCTTCGGTATTCCGAGAAAACGTTTTGCCTCGCTTTTATCCATAGAATGGTAAAACTCTTTTTTCACAGGAATTCCGGAAACTATTATTTTTTCAGCAGGAACGCCGCAGCGCTCAAACTCCTCAACAAGTCCTCTATGCGGAATAAAATATACGTCTGCATCGGTATCCGGAACCGTAGGACTGCATGTATAATCGGTAGTTACAAAAGAAACTTTTATATCGGTATCATACTTTTTTCTGACCATTTTAACCATTGCCGCGGCAAAAGCATGAACACATATAATGTTATCATATCCACCTTCGAAGATAAAATCTTTCATAGAATCTATCCCGCTATGGAAAGCTCTTTGTCTTAAAACATCCCTGTTTTTTCTTGCTTTTTTGTCAAAACTTATTTTCGGAAAATATTTTTTCTTTACGTCTTTTCCCTTTTGAATATACATATCCACCTTTTCGGCGGAGCTATAGCCTCTATCGAAAAGCTTCGGAAAATACCGGTATATATTCGCATGGCAAGACGAAACAAAATCGGAAAACCTTTTTGAAACAAATCCGAGAGCATCCGCTATATCGCATTCCTCTCCGCGGATATCGTATTGCTCCTTTATTGCTCCGGCTGTGGAATTATGACCTCCGCCGGTATTGCAGGTAAGAATAAGCGTTTTCATACTATATCTTCCCTTTGCGCAATACTTTCTTCATCAAAGTCAAATCCCAAATCTTCGCAAAGGGCCTTTCTTATCTCATATGATATTCCCGCGGTTTGAGCGCCTTTTACTTCTTCCGCAGGAAGAACCTTACATACGTTTATATAGATATCTTTTCTTACAAAAGGATTAAAATTCTTTACCTTATCCGTTCCTTTAACAGAGGTTACAACGATTGGTACTCCTGCCTTGGTCGCGATTTTCAAAGACGCGTTATGAAAAGGCAAAAGTCCCTCTCCGTTGTTTCTCGTTCCCTCCGGATAAAGTCCTATCGAGCAGATATCATCTTCAAGATATTTCGCCGCGGCATTTATTGTTTTTACCGCATTTCTCGGATTTTCTCTGTCTATTGCAAGACAGCAGATCCTGTGTAAAAATCCGCCCGCAACAGGCAATTTTTCATTTTCCGGCTTCGTAATAAAACCTATTCTGTATTTATTGAATGCGCAAAGTGAAGAAAGCGGATCAAACATTGAAACGTGATTTTGTACGAGCAAAAAACGCCCGCCCGGAATCTTTTCCTCTCCGGATAAATGTATTTTCACGTTCAGAGCATCAAACGCAAAATCAAGGGTGAAAACCGTCATAAAGCGATAAAAAGTGCTATCCTTTTCCTGTGGTTTTGATTTATCCACCATTGACGACATAACCGCAAGCACCAATATGAGAAACAATATCATACCTACGGTATAAATAATGAGATATATTACAAATCGTAATGCCATTTCCATACCGGAAACACCGCTTAAACAAGCCGCCGCCGCTGAAACAAGCGCTCCTATCGCTAAAAAGATTTTGAACATCTTTTCACCTCAAAATTCAATATATACCTATTCTATTATAATTCAAATCACCTAAAAGTTCAACATTCCAATTATTAAATGTATATTAACAATAAAGCGGTAAAGAAAAAGCTCTCTACCGCTTTATATTTATTAAGTATTTACAAGGCTCTTTATCGTACCGCTGAAGCTTGCTGCCGCCTGGGTATTGTTTATGATAAGCGCATCGGTTATATTGTATTCCTCCATAACGCTCCTTACACTTGACGAGAACGAACGGATATCGACCACAACAACGGTTTCGTAATAATCTATCATATACGGAACAAAGGCGTTTCCGTAGGACTCTTTAAAGATAATAAGGTTTTTGCCGTTTTTATTTGCGGTAGTTATTACGGTAAGAGGATTGTCTCCGCAAATAAACATTCCGGCGTAGCTCTTTGAATCACCGTTTATCGCCTTTCCGTCATACCAGCTTCCGCTGTTTTTATAAACCATTGAATATCCCGTTTGCGGAAAATGTCCAACGGTATAATCGAGGTTTTGTTTAAGGTAGGACGAATTATCGGAATAGCCATAAAGCGTTCCGGTAAAATCGGTCCTAACTACGGTCTCATAACTTTCAAGAGGAAGAGGCTCAATTCCGTTGGCTTCACAGTACGCAACGGAAGCATAGTACGCTCCGAGGCTTGTCCAATGGTGGTCGGTGCGGTAGAACATATACTCATCGGCGTGCTCGGACATAACTCCAAAGCAATCGGCGGTTTTTACGCTACTGTCCATCATAGCATAGGTTGCGTTGATATGAGCATCGGTCTGCTCATAAGGATCGGTATATCCAGCCGGAGGATTGAAAACGCAGCATTTCGGAACAAGAAGATTTGTTACGTTGACTTCCGGGTAGTTATATACAAGCTGGTTTACCGCTTCGGCATATCCCGGATTTCCGTCCTTGCTCGGAAGAGAATATTCCATACCGTAATCTCCGCAAACGAGCACTGCGTTGGCATAAAACGCATTTATATTGTTGTTATAATGTCCGCCGGAGGTGGTCTCCGGAATTATTGATGAGGTATTATCGGAAACGTAACCCGCGCTGTTGCCGGGAGCTATATATTTCTGTCCCTCCGGAACAATTCTCATTGAGCAAATATCACATTCGCCGTTTTCATTTACCGAATGTCCTGCCGCTTTTACGAGCACCTCTCCGCAAACTGTACATACCTGCGGCTCCGTGCAGGTCGCCTCCGCGCCGGGAGTATGGTCAAGTGCCGGAGCAAGTATTTCGCCGCATCTCGTACAGGTTTGAGGAGTAGAACAGGTTGCTTCCGGACCGGGATTATGCCCGAGAGCCTCAACGAGTATTTCCTCACATTCAAGGCATATCTGAGGCTCCGTACAGGTTGCCGCAGGGCCGGGAGTATGCTTGTGTCCGCAGCCGGTAAGGCAGGAAAGAGCCAAAATAAGTACCAAAACAACAGAAATTGATTTTTTCATTTTTTCCTCCGATAAAATCAAATTTACAACAAATAAGATTATACCACAAAACCATCGGAATGGATATCTTTTTTTGACTAAAGCCGAAAAATATTTCAAAAAATCCGCCCTCCCAAAAAGGAGAGCGGATTATCATATAAATCTTATCAGAAAACCAAGGCGCCGGTATTCGGGTTGATATCCTTTTTATCTTCCTTCTTCTTATCGCCTTTTCCGTTTATAACGATCTTGCCTTCTTCGTCATCTTTGTCATTAACTTTCGAATAGGCTATCGCGTAAACCGAGAACTGATTGGTGCGGAAAGTCAAGGTATCATACTTGGAGCTATATTTTGCGGAAAGCTCAACCGCATGACCTCTATATCCGTCATTATGATAGCGAATTACGCTGTAACTTCTCGATTTTGCGTTTTTTACGTCGGGAGCTTCAACCTCAATAGTTACATATCCGTTGCCGTTTGTATCGGTTATATCGGTTCTGTTTTCGGTATCGTTATTCCAATAGAGATAGAAACTGATATCGAAATAACTGTCTATTTCTTTGCTTCCGGCTCTCTTTTCAATCTTATCCCAAACCCTGTCGGAAACGTATGCTTTTTGAGTTTCAAGCATGACGTTAAGGGTTTCACCGTTTGCTATCCTTACAAGGTCATCGGGAGTTATCTTGCCCATCTTTACAAGCATTTCAACAATGTCGCCTTTATCTCCGGCAAAGCTTATTTCCGGAGTATGCTTTTCGTTATTATCTTTGAATCCTATTTTTCCGTCCCCGATTTTTATATTGCCGTGTTTATCTTCCTTGAAATCATAGTTCTTGCCGGGAATGATAACAAACTGTTTTGTTGCAGTTCCGGTAAAATTGCCTTTACCTGTTACGGTAAGAGTATATGTACCAACGTCCTTTTTAACATTTCCGGATATATCATAATCAGCTGAAGTAAGCTCAAGATCACCTACTTTAACCTTTTTAACGGTTTGAGTCTGGTTTTTGCCGCTATAAACAAGGGCATCGCCGAGTTCAACAGTCGCTTCGGCAATATCCTTTGGCGCAATAGTATACGAAGTGGTCGCAGAAGACGGAAGTTTGTAATTCTCATATCCGTCTTTAAGCTTTGCGGTAACGGTATATGTTCCCGCATTCTTAAATTCACCGCCGGTTACGTCAACATCAAGGAATATGTCTTCACCGTTTATATTCTCAAATTTTGCTTCAATAGCGGAGGCCTGATCTTCTCCATTATATGTAAATGCAGTATTTGCCCATACAATATCTATCTCTTTCTGGTTTATGGTCAAAGTATTGCCGATTATATCGCTGCTATACCCATTGTAGTTTTCGCTATCTTTTACGACAACTACCAATTTATACGTACCAACAGTGGTAGGAACACCGGTTTTGAACTCTTCGCCTTCTCCTGCCGGCTCATTCTTGTATTTAAAGCTTATATCATCCGGATCAACGTCTACACCGTTTCCTTCATAGAATTGATCTTTTGCAGCGGAAAGAATATCATCTTCCGAATCTCCGAAAGTGCAGGTTACAGAATTCAATCCGGGAATAATGGTTGCTTTTTCTATTGACCAATCAATAGTTACGTCGTCAGTAGGATAGTCTGTATCATTCCAAGCCGTATTTACCTTATCAACAAGAGTATATGTTGCGGTATAGTTTCCGACGGCAATACCCTTGTTGCCGCTGACAGTATATTCGCCATCGACAGCGAGAATATCATAAGTCTGTTCTTCACCGGTATATGTATAAACAGTAGTGGATTTGCCCGGTCTTGTTATAAGCTTCAACCATTTTGCATATACGGTCGTATCCGCGGTTATAGGCGCAGAGAAATTAAATTCAGTTTCGCAGATTGCTTCCTGATACCAACCAACAAAGACGTAACCTGTCTTGCTCGGATTGGTTTCCGGTCTTGTAACGGTGTTTCCATGCTCAACAGCAGTTATGTCCGCCGGAGCACCGGTTACATCAGTCAAACCTTTCATATCGAAAGAAACGGTATATTTATTTATTTATTTCCCACTTTGCATAAATCTTGGTATCTTCGATAATAGGATCATCAAAATTCCACTCAATAGTACGACCTTTATCTTTATACCATCCCTTGAAAGTATAACCTTCGGCAGAAGGATCATCAGGTTTTGTTGCTTTTTCACCATGAATAATGGGCTGTGCGTTAGGTTTTACTCCGATATTGTTCATTCCGAAAGTTACTTTATGAATCTTTAACCATTTTGCAAAGAGAGTAGTCGTCTCGGTAATAGGAGTGGTAAATACAAATTTATTAGTCAATTCATTATTGCTATACCAACCGTCAAAATGCCAACCTTCTGCGGAAGGATCTTCCGGTCTTGTTACTGTTGTATTGTAATCAACCTCAATATCGTTTATCTGTTCACCATGTTCTTTCATATTGAACTTTACGGTGCGTTTTTCGGGAGTCCACTTTGCATAAAGAGTGATATTATCGGTATAATCAGTTGCACCGAGAACTTCTACAGCAGTACCGGAACAATTAGAAGCAATAAACCAACCGTCAAAGATATAACCGGTTTTTGATGCACCTTTAAGCTCTGTAGCCGTATCATAAGTATGTTTGGTAGGATAACCTTCTCCATGTGTTCCGGAAAAATCATTGCCTCCTTTGTCTTTATAGGTAATGTCATATTTTTGTGCAGTCCATCTTGCATTTATTTGAATATTTTCAGTAATAGACGTATCAAAATTGTATTCTTCTCCGGATTTAAACCAGCCTTTAAAGGTATATCCTGTTTTTTCGGGAGTAATACTAGGTTTTTCAGCCTTTTCATTCTTAATTACATTTTGCGATGGGATTTGCGGTGTTCCTCCATTCATATTGAAAGAAACAGTATATCCCCATTTTGCATTCAAAGTAATATCATCCGTAATTGGCGTAGTAAAATCCCATGCTTTACCATTTTTGTACCAACCGCAAAAAACGAATCCGCTTTTTGTCGGAGGATTTCCTGGTTCTTTTACCGGGTCTCCTTTATCAACTTCCCTTGTAAAATTATCTGTACTACCGCCGTGAACTCCTC
>JAZLFU010000028.1:0-1205 GCA_045615915.1 Oscillospiraceae bacterium | reverse complement strand
AGCCAACCTGCGTGGCGTCCCATTGCCTCAATTATAACGATAGCTTCTCTATCATAAACATGGACGTCTTTTATGACTTCAGCAGTTGAATACGCAATGTATTTTGCGGCGGAACCGAAACCGGGGCAATGGTCGGTGCAGTAAAGGTCGTTATCAACGGTTTTCGGAATTCCTATTACGCGGCATTCGTAGTTTTGTGTTTGGAGATATTTTGAGATTTTGTTGCAGGTGTCCATACTGTCGTTTCCGCCGTTGTAGAAGAAATAACGGATATTGTATTTCTTGAATATTTCAAGGATACGTTTATAATCCGTTTCGTCTTCTTCGGCAGGTTTAAGTTTATAGCGGCAGCTTCTTATCAAAGAGGCGGGAGTGCTCATCATAAGCTTGAGTTCATCTTTATCCTCTTTGCCCATATCGAGTATATCATCATCAAGTACGCCGCGGATACCATGTCTTGCGGCAAGAACTTTCGTTATACATTTATTTTCAAGAGCGGTTTTTATAACTCCGTATGCACTTGCGTTTATTACGGCGGTAGGACCTCCGGATTGACCGATAAGACAGGCGCCTTTTAGTTCACACATAGAAATATCTCCTTTTTTGGTTTATGTGTAAATTGTACCACATAAAAAAAGACCATTCAATATAAAAGAAATACGAAAATATATTGCTTAATTTATAAAAATTTGATATAATTCACCTATTGTTGATTTTATTTTTAGGAGAATGTAATTTATGACACGTTTTTCAAACCGAAACAGCAAATCGAGTCTTATAGCAACGATCATATTTATTTTCATAATTGCGGTGGCTGTAGCAGTGATAGTAATGTTTGATCCTTTCGGAAAAGGAGAGGATGAATACAGCTGGATAAATTCCGATCCGGCGGCGGAGGATGGAATGCTTGACGGTTCTTATTATCGGGGAGAGAAAAACGGAGCGGGAGTCCTTTCGTATAAAATAGCCGAATCCATAACAATAGGCTCTGACGGAACGGGAAATATTATGGCGGAAAATTCCGGTAAAAACAATTATATTATGAAACTTAAAATCGTCATCGGTGTATGTGTTACAATGATGAGTGACAAAAGGGGATAAAAAATAGTAGCGAATAAAGCGAACCTGTGTTAAGGTAGAGTTGTCGAGACAAAACCGAAAGGCAGGTCACCCTATTCGCTATGAATAAGATAACACAAGACATG